>JAKMFI010000006.1 GCA_022425505.1 Flavobacteriaceae bacterium
CAACACCCATCGAATGAGCGGATTCTAAAAGATAACGAACAGTTTGTTGGCAAGCTTCGTCTTGAAGGGAGCTGTACACAGCAATTTTCATGGGCGACTACATCGAGAGGTATTTGTCTAAATACGAGGCGTGTTCCTGCAACTTGTCTTCCCAATTATCCTCTCCATGCTTGCTCAATACTTCATAGCCAAATCGACGAAGTGTTGGCAAAAGGTGCTTGAGGTCCTGCGGGTCAACTGTGAGCAAGATATCTACACAATCCGCATGCTGACGTTCGAGATGCAGACTCGTAATTTCCACATGACAAAGCTCGAGAAGTTGTATCAGGTCTGACAACAAAAAGTCAACGTGGCTTTTGCGAATGCTGAGTTGTGTGAGGTTTTGATAAACAGTTGCTTCGTGCATAACTATAGCCAAAATAACGAAAAAAGTGGACAAACCGCTCTATTCCATGTATTTTTGCCAAAAAAAGAAAATGACGAGTTTAAGTGTCAATGTCAACAAAATCGCCACTTTGCGCAATGCACGTGGAGGCGACATGCCCAATCTTGTACAAACCGCCAAAGATCTGGAGAGCTTTGGGGCACAAGGGATTACCATCCACCCACGTCCTGATGAGCGCCACATTCGGTATCAAGACGCTTATGATTTAAAAGAAGTGGTTCAAACCGAACTCAATATCGAGGGTAATCCCATTCCCAAGTTTGTGGATCTTGTTTTGGCAGTCAAGCCCGTACAAGTGACCCTCGTCCCCGATGCTGAAGATGCGATTACCTCTAATGCGGGTTGGGATACCATCCAACACAAGTCTTTTTTGACGGAAGTCATACAAGAATTCAAATCCAATGGCATTCGGACTTCTATTTTTCTCGATCCTGACCCCAAACAAGTCGATGGGGCAAAAGCCACCGGAACAGACCGCATTGAACTCTATACAGAGGCCTATGCAAATGAGTTTCCCAAAAACCCAGAAGCCGCGATCGCACTCTATGCAGAAACTGCAAAACGGGCAGTAGAACTTGAAATTGGACTCAATGCAGGGCATGACCTCAACTTGCAAAACATCGCCTATTTTTATCAGCATATTCCCAATTTGCTCGAAGTTTCAATCGGGCATGCCCTCATCTGCGAGTCGCTTTATTTTGGACTTGAAAATGTGGTCAATCAATACCGTGCTAAACTCGTATGAGCTTGCTTCACAGTCAAATCTTAGGAACGGGAAAGCCCTTGTTGGTCCTACATGGCTTTTTGGGCATGTCCGACAACTGGCGTACCATGGGCAAGCAATGGGCAGCCCATTTTGAGGTGCACCTTATCGACTTGCGCAATCACGGACGCAGCTTTCACAGCGACGCGTTTTCCTATGCCGATATGGTAGCGGATTTGGTGGGATATTGCGAACATCATCAACTGCAGCAAGTCATCGTTTTGGGGCATTCCATGGGAGGTAAATTGGCGATGCATTATGCAACGTCCAATCCCGAACAAGTCGAAAAACTGATTGTTGCCGATATTGCCCCCAAGACCTACCCGCCACATCACGATCACATTTTGGAAGGGCTGATGGACTTACACATCCATCCCCCCGAATCTCGTGGCGATGCCGAACAGCGTCTGAGCCAGTTTGTAACCGACCAAGGGACACGCTTGTTTTTGCTTAAAAACCTGTACCGCACTCCCGATGGTTTTGCACTGCGTATAAACGCTCCTGTCTTGCAAGGCCAGGTTGGACAGGTTATGATGGCTTCCGATGCGAATTATCACGGACCAACGCTGTTTTTGGCAGGGGAAAAATCAGATTATATTTTGCCGCAAGACCACGCACAAATCGCTTCACAATTCCCCCAAGCCATAGTCAAAACCATCCCCAAAGCGGGGCATTGGCTCCATGCCGAAAACCCCGTCGCCTTTGCTGCAGAAGTGGCGGATTTTTTGGGGATCGATTAACTCTTGCTAAAGGGCAAGAAAAAAAGTACTTTTGCGCTTCCGTAAACAAAATGCTATGCAAGTAACGCGTAAAGACGTTGATGCCCTAAATGCTGTCATTACCATCGCTATCGATAATGCGGATTTGTCGCCCAAAATCGATTCGGTTCTCACTTCCTATCGAAAACATGCAAATATCCCTGGCTTTCGCAAGGGCAATGTACCCATGGGATTGATCAAAAAGCAATATGGCTCTGCCATCAAAGCCGATGAGGCAAACAAAATGCTACAGGAATCACTTTCCAACTATATCAGCAAAGAAAAAATTGCCTTATTGGGCAATCCACTCCCTGTTGAGCGCGAAGACTTTGACTGGGATGCCGACACCATGTTGTTTGACTTTGAATTGGGATTAAGCCCATCGTTTGAGGTCAAACTCAAAGGACGCAAAGCCATCACGCATTACCAGATCACAGCGGACAACGAAACCATCGACAAGCAAATCGAAAGAATGCGCAGCCAATATGGGAGCTTGCATGCCGAAGATATTGTCGTCGATGGTGTTGAGATTACAGCCCAGTTTACAGCTGAGGACGTGGACAACAAGTCCACCTTGTCTATCGACGATATCAAAAGCAAATCTCAAAAGAAAAAACTATTGGGCGCGAAAGTTGGCGATACTATCGAACTCAAAACCAAAGGGCTTTTTGCCGATGATCACAAGTTGATGCATGTATTGGGTGTGGATCACGACAAGGCACATGGTTTGTCGATTCCAGTGAGTTGTACAATTGAAGAAATCAACCGCAGAGAACTCGCCGACATGGATCAAGAGTTTTTTGATAAGGTCATAGGGAAAGACGCTGTGAAAAGCGTATCTGAACTCAAAGAAAAACTCATGGCAGATGCAGAACGTCAATTTGCAACCCAATCCGATCAGAAAATGCTAAACGACGTGACCGAGTCTCTGATTGATAACACCAAATTTGATTTACCTGCTTCGTTTTTAAAAAAATGGATGCAAACATCTGGTGAAAATCCAATTTCCGAAGATCAAGCAGCCGAGGAATATGACAAAGCCGAACGCGGGATTCGATACCAATTGATCGAGGCGAAATTGGCGGAACAGTACGACCTGAAAATCGATCGTGAGCAAGTCAAATCCTTTGCCAGAGATATGATTCAAGGGCAAATGGCGCAGTTTGGTCGCACGGATGTATCCGATCAAGAACTCGACGATATCGCAGAGCGTATTTTGGGGAATCAAGACGAAATCAAGCGCATCTCTGATCAGTTGATGAGTAAGAAAATGACCGATCTGTTTCGTGCAGAAGCCAACCTAAAGACCAAGAAAGTGAGCTACGAAGATTTTGTCAAGCAAGCATACAAATCATAAATTGTCTATCTTTAAACCATAACAAACACAATGGACCACGGTAAAGAGTTTAAAAAATACGCGATTCAAGAGCATGGAATCAACAGTTTGTACTACGACCAATTGGTGAGTAGTATGACTCCATATATCATTGAAGAACGCCAAATGAATGTGGCACAAATGGATGTATTCTCACGTTTGATGATGGATCGCATTATCTTTTTGGGAACTGCCATCAACGACAGTGTGGCCAATATCATTCAGGCACAGCTGTTGTTTTTGGAGAGTACAGACAAAACCAAAGACATTCAAATCTATATCAACTCTCCAGGCGGAGGGGTATATGCTGGTTTGGGAATCTACGATACGATGCAGTTTATCGGTCCTGATGTAGCCACGATATGTACGGGTATAGCAGCTTCAATGGCTGCAGTACTTCTCTGTGCAGGTGCCGATGGAAAACGCTCTGGACTCACGCACTCTCGTGTGATGATCCACCAACCTTTGGGTGGGGCACATGGACAGGCTTCTGATATTGAAATTACGGCTCGTGAGATTTTAAAACTCAAAAAAGAACTCTACGAAATCATTGCCAAGCACTCTGGACAAAAATACGATAAGGTCTATGAAGACTCAGATCGGGATTACTGGATGAAAGCCCCCGAGGCGAAAAAATACGGTATGATCGACGAAGTCTTGGTCAGAAACTAAAACACCCATGGAAAATAAAGAACTTACCTGCTCATTTTGTGGAAAAAAGAAAGACGATACCAGTCTATTAATCGCTGGATTGGACGCGCACATTTGCGACCGCTGTATCGAACAAGCCAATGGGATAATTCTCGAAGAATCTTCGCATAAAGTGGTGGAGGCTAACCGGGGAGACATTTCTTTGGGAAACCCCAAGCAAATCAAATCATTTTTAGATGACTATATCATTGGTCAAGATTATACCAAAAAGGTGTTATCCGTAGCAGTTTATAACCATTACAAACGTTTGCTTCAACAAAA
>JAKMFI010000008.1 GCA_022425505.1 Flavobacteriaceae bacterium
CAACACCCATCGAATGAGCGGATTCTAAAAGATAACGAACAGTTTGTTGGCAAGCTTCGTCTTGAAGGGAGCTGTACACAGCAATTTTCATGGGCGACTACATCGAGAGGTATTTGTCTAAATACGAAGCGTGCTCCTGCAACTTATCTTCCCAATTATCCTCTTCATGCTTGCTCAATACTTCATAGCCAAATCGACGAAGTGTTGGCAAAAGGTGCTTGAGATCTTGTGGGTCAACCGTGAGCAAGATATCTACACAATCTGCATGCTGACGTTCGAGATGCAAACTCGTAATTTCCACATGACAAAGCTCGAGAAGTTGTGTGAGGTCTGACAACAAAAAGCCAACGCGGCTTTTGCGAATGCTGAGTTGTGTGAGGTTTTGATAAACAGTTGCTTCGTGCATAACTATAGCCAAAATAACGAAAAAAGTGGACAAACCGCTCTATTCCATGTATTTTTGCTAAAAAAAAGAAAATGACGAGTTTAAGTGTCAATGTCAACAAAATCGCCACTTTGCGCAATGCACGAGGAGGCGATATGCCCAATCTTGTACAAACCGCTAAAGATCTGGAGAGCTTTGGGGCACAAGGGATTACCATTCATCCACGCCCTGACGAACGCCACGTTCGCTATCAAGACGCCTATGATTTAAAAGAAGTGATACAAACCGAACTCAATATCGAGGGCAATCCTATTCCCAAGTTTGTGGATCTTGTTTTGGCAGTCAAGCCCGCGCAAGTGACTCTCGTTCCCGATGCTGAAGATGCGATTACTTCTAATGCGGGTTGGGATACCATCCAACACAAGTCTTTTTTGACGGAAGTCATACAAGAATTTAAATCCAATGGCATTCGGACTTCTATTTTTCTCGATCCTGACCCCAAACAAGTCGATGGGGCAAAAGTCACCGGAACAGACCGCATTGAACTCTATACAGAGGCCTATGCAAATGGGTTTCCCAAAAACCCAGAAGCCGCGATCGCACCCTATGCAGAAACGGCAAAACGGGCAGTAGAACTCGAAATCGGACTCAATGCGGGGCATGACCTCAACTTGCAAAACATCGCCTATTTTCATCAGCATATTCCCAATTTGCTCGAAGTTTCAATTGGGCATGCGCTTATTTGCGAGTCGCTTTATTTTGGACTTGAAAATGTGGTCAATCAATACCGCGCCAAACTCGTATGAGCTTGCTTCACAGTCAAATCTTAGGAACGGGAAAGCCCTTGCTGGTCCTACATGGCTTTTTGGGCATGTCCGACAACTGGCGCACCATGGGCAAGCAATGGGCAGCTCATTTTGAAGTACACCTTATCGACTTGCGCAATCACGGGCGTAGCTTTCACAGTGATGTGTTTTCCTATGCCGATATGGCAGCGGATTTGACGGCATATTGCGATCATCATCAACTGCAGCAAGTCATCGTTTTGGGGCATTCCATGGGAGGTAAACTCGCGATGCATTATGCAACGACCAAGCCCGAACAAGTCGAAAAACTGATTGTTGCTGATATTGCCCCCAAGGCCTACCCGCCACATCATGATCACATTTTGGAAGGGCTGATGGACTTACACACCCATACTCCCGAATCCCGTGGTGATGCCGATCAGCGTCTCAGCCAGTTTGTGACCGACCAAGGGACACGCTTGTTTTTGCTAAAAAACCTGTACCGCATCCCCGACGGTTTTGCGCTGCGTATAAACGCTCCCGTGTTGCAAGACCAGGTTGGACAGGTAATGATGGCCTCCGATGCGAACTATCCCGGACCAACGCTATTTTTGGCAGGGGAAAAATCAGATTATATTTTGCCGCAAGACCACGCCCAAATCGCTTCACAATTCCCCCAAGCCATAGTCAAAACCATTCCCAAAGCGGGGCATTGGCTCCATGCCGAAAACCCCGTCGCCTTTGCTGCGGAAGTGGCGGATTTTTTGGGGATGGATTAACTCTTGCTAAAGGGCAAGAAAAAAAGTACTTTTGCGCTTCCGTAAACAAAATGCTATGCAAGTAACGCGCAAAGACGTTGATGCCCTTAATGCTGTCATTACCATCGCTATCGATAAGGCTGATCTGTCGCCCAAAATCGATTCGGTTCTCACTTCCTATCGAAAACGTGCGAATATCCCTGGCTTTCGCAAGGGCAATGTACCCATGGGATTGATCAAAAAGCAATATGGCGCTGCCATCAAAGCCGATGAGGCAAACAAAATGCTACAGGAATCACTTTCTAACTATATCAGCAAAGAAAAAATTGCCTTATTGGGCAATCCGCTTCCTGTTGAGCGCGAAGACTTTGACTGGGATGCCGACACCATGTTGTTTGACTTTGAATTGGGATTAAGCCCATCGTTTGAGGTCAAACTCAAAGGGCGAAAGGCCATTACCCATTACCAGATCACAGCGGACAACGAAACCATTGACAAACAAATCGAAAGAATGCGCAGCCAATATGGGAGCTTGCATGCCGAAGATACTGTCGCCGGTGGCGTGGAGATTACAGCCCAGTTTACAGCTGAGGGCGTGGACAACAAGTCCACCTTGTCTATCGATGACATCAAAAGCAAAGCCCAAAAGAAAAAACTATTGGGCGCGAAAGTTGGCGACACCATCGAACTCAAAACCAAAGGGCTTTTTGCCGATGATCACAAGTTGATGCATGTATTGGGTGTGGATCACGACAAGGCACATGGTTTGTCGATTCCAGTGAGTTGTACAATCGAAGAAATCAACCGCAGAGAACTCGCCGACATGGATCAAGAGTTTTTTGATAAGGTCATGGGGAAAGACGCTGTGAAAAGCGTATCTGAACTTAAAGAAAAACTCATGGCAGATGCAGAACGTCAATTTGCAACCCAATCCGATCAGAAAATGCTAAACGACGTGACCGAGTCTCTGATTGACAACACCAAATTTGATTTACCTGCTGCGTTTTTAAAAAAATGGATGCAAACATCTGGTGAAAATCCAATTTCCGAAGATCAAGCAGCCGAGGAGTATGACAAAGCCGAACGCGGGATTCGATACCAATTGATCGAGGCGAAATTGGCGGAACAGTACGACCTGAAAATCGATCGTGAGCAAGTCAAATCCTTTGCCAGAGATATGATTCGAGGGCAAATGGCGCAGTTTGGTCGCACGGATGTATCCGATCATGAGCTCGACGATATCGCAGAGCGTATTTTGGGGAATCAAGACGAAATCAAGCGCATCTCTGATCAGTTGATGAGCAAGAAAATGACCGATCTGTTTCGTGCGGAGGCCAACCTAAAGGCCAAGAAAGTGAGCTACGAAGATTTTGTCAAGCAAGCATACAAATCATAAATTGTCTATCTTTAAACCATAACAAACACAATGGACCACGGTAAAGAGTTTAAAAAATACGCGATTCAAGAACATGGAATTAATAGTTTGTACTACGACCAATTGGTGAGTAGTATGACTCCATATATCATAGAAGAACGCCAAATGAATGTGGCGCAAATGGATGTATTCTCACGTTTGATGATGGATCGTATTATCTTTTTGGGAACTGCCATCAACGACAGTGTGGCCAATATCATTCAGGCACAGCTGTTGTTTTTGGAGAGCACCGACAAAACCAAAGACATTCAAATCTATATCAACTCTCCAGGCGGAGGGGTATATGCCGGTTTGGGAATCTATGATACGATGCAGTTTATCGGTCCTGATGTGGCTACGATTTGTACGGGGATTGCAGCTTCAATGGCTGCAGTACTTCTCTGTGCAGGTGCCGACGGAAAGCGCTCTGGACTCACGCACTCTCGTGTGATGATCCACCAACCTTTGGGTGGGGCACAAGGACAGGCGTCGGATATTGAAATTACGGCTCGTGAGATTTTAAAACTCAAAAAAGAACTCTACGAAATCATTGCCAAGCATTCTGGACAGAAATACGATAAGGTCTATGAAGACTCAGATCGGGATTACTGGATGAAAGCCCCCGAGGCGAAAAAATACGGAATGATCGACGAAGTCTTGGTCAGAAACTAAAACCCCATGGAAAACAAAGAACTTACCTGCTCCTTTTGTGGAAAAAAGAAAGATGATACCAACCTGTTAATCGCTGGACTGGATGCGCACATTTGCGATCGCTGTATCGAACAAGCCAATGGGATTATTCTCGAGGAATCAACGCACAAAGTGGTGGAGGCCAACCGGGAAGACATCTCTTTGGGAAACCCCAAGCAAATCAAAGCATTTCTAGATGATTATGTCATCGGTCAAGACTACACCAAAAAGGTGTTGTCCGTAGCGGTCTATAACCACTACAAGCGCTTGCTTCAACCAAAAAGCGATGTAGAAATCCAAAAAAGTAATGTCTTGATGGTTGGAGAAACGGGAACGGGTAAAACGCTCATCGCCAAAACGATTGCCAAAATGCTCAATGTGCCCTTGGCGATTGTTGATGCTACCGTGCTGACAGAGGCAGGCTATGTGGGGGAAGACGTGGAAAGCATACTTACTCGACTTCTGCAGGCGGCCGATTATGACCAAAGCAAGGCGGAAAAAGGCATTGTGTTTATTGATGAGATCGATAAAATTGCTCGTAAAAGCGATAATCCATCGATTACCCGTGATGTTTCTGGCGAAGGTGTTCAGCAAGCATTGTTGAAACTTCTCGAGGGAACGGTTGTCAATGTACCCCCAAAAGGCGGTAGAAAACACCCCGATCAGAAGTTTATCGAAATCAATACAGAGCACATCCTGTTTGTCGCAGGTGGCGCTTTTGATGGAATTGAAAAACACATTTCCAAACGGCTCAATATGCAATCTGTGGGTTATAGTGCTGCGAAAAAAGGCGATCACTATGGCGGGTCAAACAACTTATTGTCCTATTTGGTTCCATCAGATTTGAAAGCATTTGGATTGATCCCTGAAATTATCGGACGCTTGCCAGTGCTGACCCATATGGATTCTTTGGACGCCAAAGCACTACGTGCGATTTTAACCCAGCCTAAAAACGCAATTATCAAGCAGTATAAAGCGCTTTTTGCATTGGATGAAATCGAATTTAGTATCTCTGATGGGGCACTTGATTTTATTGTTGAAAAAGCAGTGGAGTATAAGTTGGGGGCACGTGGGTTGCGCTCGCTTTGTGAGGCCGTTCTCACCGATGCGATGTTTGAGCTTCCTGGAACAGAGCAGAAAGAGATTCGGGTTTCCAAAACTTACGCAATAAACAAGCTCAATAAGTCAAAATTGCAAGCACTAAAAGCAGTTTCTTAGTGGTTCATTTCCAGTAGAATATCAACAAATTCTCGACTGTTAGACAGCCGTGGGATTTTATTTTGTCCGCCCAGTTTATTTCTATCTTTTAACCAATCGTGAAATAAGTTTTCTCTCCCAATATGTATTTCTAGAGAGTCGAGGGTCATGTTTTTATATCGCTTGGCTTCATAGTCGGAGTTGAGCTCTTGCAAGCGTTTATCGAGGTCATTCATAAATTGATCGATATCCTTTGGGGGTGATTTGAACTCCACAATCCACTCGTGTTTTCCTTTTTTCTTCCCATCCATAAAAACGGGTCCTGCCGTGAAGTCAATCACCGAAGTTTTATGTGCTTTACTCACATCGGCAAGGGCGGTTTCGGCGTTTTCGATGACTAGTTCCTCCCCAAAGACATTGATATGGTGCTTAGTTCGCCCCGTGATTTTAAAACGATAGGGACTGGTTGAGGTAAAGCGTATGGTATCCCCAATTTGATAGCGCCATAGGCCTGCATTGGTCGTGATGACCACAGCATAGTTTTTTCCCGCTTCGACTTCCGACAAGCGAACCACAGTTTGATTGGATGTTCCATAGTTGTCCATGGGAATAAATTCATAAAAGATACCGTAATCGAGCATCAACAAGAGTTCGTCGGAGTCATTTTGATCCTGTATGCCTAAAAAGCCTTCGGAAGCATTATAGATTTCATAATATTGAAAATCGTCACTTGGGAAAATATTGCGGTATTCGTTTCGATAAGGATTAAAGCTCACCCCGCCATGGAAGTACACTTCGGCATTGGGCCACAATTCCAAAAGATTTTGGTAACCAGTTTGTTCTTGAATTTTTTGCAAAAGGACAAGCATCCATGATGGCACTCCTGCAAGGGAGGTGACATCTTCATTGACGCACGCTTGGATGATGGCTTGCATTTTTGTTTCCCATTCCTCCATCATGGAGACCTTATGACTGGGCGTACTTACAATCTCTGCCCAAAGGGGTAGGTTTTCGATGATAATCGCAGACAAATCACCAAAATAGGTGTTGTTTTCTTCGTAAAGAGACTTACTTCCGCCCAAGCGCAATGCCTTCCCCTGAAAGAGTTGCGAATCGGGATTGTTATTAAAATACAAGCTCAGCATATCTTTGCCGGCCTTAAAATGACATTCGTATAGGGCTTCTTTTGAAACAGGGATAAATTTGCTTTTGGCGTTGGTTGTACCACTGGATTTGGCAAACCATTTGATATTGGAAGACCAAAACAGATTTTGCTCACCTTTTCGAGTCCGACCTATGAGATCTGCCAAGTCCTCATAGGTTGAGACAGGTACTTGGTCTGCAAACTGTTTGTATGAGGTGATTGATGAAAATCCATATTTCTGTCCAAACCAAGTGCTTTTGGCTTGATCGATGAGCTTGGTGAGCAATTCGCCCTGTACCTCGTTGGGGTATTTGAGAAACAGCTCAATTTGATGTACCCTCTTTTTGAGGAACCAAGACAATACAGAATGGAGCAATGGAATGGGCATAAATAGAGTATATTTATGACAAAAATAACGAAAAAAGCACGATGATTGAAGGCCCTTTGCTCAAGATGAGAACGGAACTCAACGAGCCGATTGATTACTACATGACATTCCCATCTATGTTTGTTCGTGTCAATGACCTTATTGGGAAGTCAATTTCCTTGACCCATAAGGGCTTTTCCTGTATGAGTTGTGGCATAGACCAACCGATTTTTAGACAGGGTTTTTGTAAGTCTTGTTTTTTTGAAATGCCAAGTGCAGGCGATTGGGTGATGCGACCAGAGCTCAGTCAGGCCCATCTGGATATTGAAGACCGTGATTTGACCTATGAGAAAAAAGTGCAACTCCAACCTCATATTGTTTATCTGGCAGTATCGAGTGGTCTTAAAGTAGGGGTAACACGAAAAACACAAGTGCCCACTCGCTGGATCGATCAGGGTGCCCATCAAACCATTCCGATTGTGGAGGTGCCAAACCGATACTTGGCGGGAATTACGGAAGTTGCACTCAAAGCGCATTACAGTGACAAAACCAACTGGCGGCAGATGTTAACCCAAACCCCTGAACCCTTAGACCTGATCGCTGAGAGAGAACGGGCATTGTCCTACCTTCCCGATGAAGTAAAAGACTATGCCGGCAGCGCATTGCAAGAAAAAACGCTGTCTTTACAGTTCCCTCTCCAAAGTCCGCCACCAAGTGTAACGAGTGTAAACCTTGTGAAGGCAAAACAATTTACCGGTACCCTTGTGGGTGTTAAGGGGCAATACCTCATTTTTTCGGATCATAAAGTGATGAATGTACGTGGACATGAAGGGGTTTGCGTGTCTCTATCAGTAGCTTAATTCAATGCCCGATACACCTCGATTTGAAAAGGGGTATTGATATCTTCACCACCTGGCATCTGCTGGGTCAGTGTGATACCAATGGCCTTATGCGCAGGATCAATAAAAAAATGCGTGCTGAAATAACCGCCCCATTGGAGTTGTCCAACCCCACCCGGACGATTCATTTTTTCAGGAATTAAGATGACCGAAAACCCCAATCCAAATCCAGCTCCTTCTTCATTATATAGATCAGCGGTGTGATTGGTTCGGATATTCTTTACCGTATCGGCTTTGAGAATTTGAGCCCCATTCCAAGTTCCATTGTGAAGGATCATCAAGCAGAACTGTGCATAATCAGTAGCTGTTGAAAATAGACCGTGGGTACCTCCATAAATGGTGTTTCTTGAAGTAGGGACTTGCTTCTCGTGTCGTTTGACAGGATCATTTTCATTTCGACTGTGGAGCTTCATCACACGCCGAGATTGTAATTCATCGAGGTTATAGCCCGTATCATGCATGTCAAGGGGGTCAAAAATATTTGTCTTGAGGTAGGAGGGGATGGATTGTTTGGAAACCCGCTGAAGGATAAGTGCCAATACATCTGCGCCAGCGCTGTAGTACCATTGCGTTCCTGGCTGTGCCACTAGCGGAAATGACAAAAGCGTGAATACCCTGTCTTCTAAGGATTTATGAGAACGATAGTTTAGAGTTTCATCATATAGCGCTTTAAAAAGCTGCTGATCAAGTTTACTGTCACCAAGTCCGTGAGAAAGGCCTGAGGTATGGGTTAGCAAGTCGAGAATGGTCAGAGATCGATTGATCTTTTGCGCTGGGCTATCTACTCCAAGATCGAGGTTTATAGCGACACCTAAATCTTTTGCTTCAGGGATATACATTTCAATCGGATCATCAAGTGCCAGCAGACCACGCTCAACAAGCTGCATGATGGCAACACTGATGATGGGCTTGGTCATGGACTGGATGTAATAGATGCTGTTGGGTTGAAGAGGTGTCTTGGTGGCAACATCCGCCATCCCTTGGGCTTGATGCCAAACCACACGATCATTGAGAATAAGCAGCGTTTCAACACCTGCTAAAGTTTTGTTTGAAATCGAATGCTCATAGTGCGCATAGAGGGAGTCTAAGTAACTTTGGCGAAAGTCTTGCCCATGACCAACTCCGACGCAGATCAGCCAAAAAACACCAAAAAAAATGGAATATTTATGGTTAAAGTTTGATTTCTTCATTGATTTCTAGCTTATAGTAGTAGCGAATCCAATTGACACTCAAATAGAGTAAGGGCGTATCGATCAGGGCCACTAGAATTTTAAACACAACGCCAGAAATTAACAGACCAAGGAAAGCGTCCCATGGCAATACACCAAAGACACATAACAAGCCAACAACGGTAAAGGTATCAATGAACTGGGAAGCAAAGGTAGAGAAGTTGTTCCGCAACCATAGGCGTCGACCTTTGGTCAAGTTTTTCCAAAAGTGATAGATGCGAATGTCGATAAATTGCGCAAAAAGATAGGCCATCATCGAAGCCAATACAGCAATGGGAGACAAGGCAAATACGTTGTTGAAGGTTGCATCATCGATGGGCGAATTTGGGAGTGCAGGGACCACGCCAGCCAGCAGAAGAATGCCCATGGAAAAAAACGATGCGAAAATACCGGCAACCACTACTCTGCTTGCGGCTTTTTTACCAAAAATTTCAGAGATCAAATCGGTTACCAAAAAGGTAATGGGATAGGGAAGGATGCCCACAGAAAGCTCAAACAAGCTGTTTCCCATGATTTCCCAATCGAAGGGGTACCAATAAAAAAATTTTTGAAAAATCAGATTGGACACAACCAACGAAGTGATAAACAGCGCAACGAGGTATAGGTAGAGTTTTTGAGCGGCGAGATGTTTTGAGGTGTCCATTAACGGATATTTAGTTCAAAAGGAATCCGTGCTTGAATATGGTCGATTTGCGTTGTTTGTTTTGAAAATAATGATTGAAAATGCTGAATTGATTTTCCAATGGCAGTTTGCCCAAACGGACTTGGCTGAAGAGATTGAAGGAAGGATTCAAAATCATCGCTAAACTTTGGGTAGTTCGTTGTTCGGTAAGACTCTGTTTCCGCTAACTTGGCGGCATAGGCAACGGCTTCTTCAAGTCCACCTAAAGAGTCAACCAAGCCAATGTTGTAGGCATCAGAACCACTCCAAACGCGACCTTGTGCAACCTTGTCAACTTCCTCAACACTCATATTTCTGCCCGTTGCAACACGCTCCAAAAATGTGGAGTATACCCGTTTGATTTGTTGTCTGATTTCCTGTCTTGCTGATGGAGTGAGAGACTTCATTGGGCTATAAAGCAATGCGTTTGGATGTGTGCTCACTTGTTCTGCACGCACGCCCCAGTTTTCAGCCAAATCCTCAACAAGGGGGAGAATGCCAAATACGCCAATCGATCCCGTGATTGTTGTGGGCTCAGCAAAGATATAATCTGCTCCTGCAGCAATGTAGTAGCCACCAGATGCAGCCACGTCACCCATAGAAACCACCACTGGCATTTCTTCTTGTAGGGCTTCGATTTCTTGATAAATGAGTTCAGAAGAAAGTGCGCTCCCCCCCGGAGAGTTTATGCGGATGACCACAGCTTTGGTACGATCATTTTCTTTGATTTTTTTGAGGGTACGGATAAATAGCTCCTGTCCGATTTGAAATTCACCACCCTCTCCATAAATGATTTCCCCTTGGGCATAGACCACGGCAATTCGATCTTTACCATCGCCAAGATGGGATTTGACAGTTTGTTGATAGTCTTCAATATCAATGGTATTGAGCTTATCATCCTCACCCAATTCCATTTGGTTTCTCAACAACTCTTTGTACTCGTTGCGCAGCAGTGTGTTATCAACCACCCCGATTTTGACTGCACTTGCGGCAACTGAGGCATCTAAATTCGAGGCGATTTGATTGATTTTTTTGGAATTCAAAACTGTGCGTTCTTCCATTTTCACAAGCATTTCTTTCCAGAAGCTATCCAAGAGGGATTTGATTTGTTGCCGATTTTCATCGCTCATTTCATCGCGTAGAAAGGGCTCAACAGCACTTTTGTAGGCACCATTTCGAATCACTTGCATCTGAATGCCAGTAATGTCTTGAAATTCTTTGAGGTACAGAACTTCAGACGCAAGCCCACTGATGTCTACACCGCCTTCGGGGTGGACAAAAACAGAATCTGCAACCGATGCGAAATAGTAGTCTTTTTGGGTATAAAAATCATGATAGGCATAAATGAACTTTCCAGATTGTTTAAAATCTGAAAGCGCATCGCGCATCGCTTGGGTTTGTGACATCCCAGACTGCAAAAAGGTGTGCTCAATGCTGATCCCTTTAATGCGTTCATCGTCCTTTGCTGCGCGAATAGATGCCAAAATTTTATCCAAACCAACGGCCTCAGCATCGAGATCAAAAGCAGTTTCTAATTCAAATTGATTCGGACTGCGATCCGTGACTGGCTTTTGCAAGTTGATCGTAAGGACCGATTTATCTTTTACATTCACCTCGTCAGTACTGTCAATAGATGATGCTACACCAGCAATGATGATAAATAGAAACACAAAGGCGAGTACAATGGCGATGAAGGTTCCGAGAACAGAAGCGAGTAAATTTTTTAAAAACTGCATAGAAAGCTTATTTCTACAAATATAAAAGGAATATGATTTCTTTTACGACTTTTGTGTTGTGGGAATGCAAAAAATATACATCGCTTTGGGAAGCAACATGGGTGATCGCCTAGCCAATCTTCAGGAAGCTGTTAATCGAATTCACAATGAAATTGGCCAAGTCCTGCAATGCTCCTCTGTATATGAAGTGCCAGCTGTGGGTTTTTCTGGGGCCATTTTTTTAAATGCTTGTCTGGTTGCTGAGTCAGATAAAACACCTAAAGCCATTTTGAAAGCCCTTCAAGCAATCGAAAATGAAATGGGCAGAAAGCAAGCTGCTGACGGTTTGTACCACGATCGGCCGATTGACCTTGACTTGATCATGGTTGAAGATGAGGTTCTTCACTCCGACGATCTGATGGTGCCACACCCGCGATTTCAAGATCGCTTGTTTGTCCTTCAACCCCTTTGTGAGATTGCTCCTGAAAAGAGAGTTCCAAATCAAAACCAAACGGTTGCTCAACTGACGAAGATATGCGACGATACAACCAAAATTTCAACGTTTAGCGAAGGACTACAACGACCTGCAATTCACTTTTTGAGACAATTTAATCGCATTTGTGTAGAAGGTACCATCGGTTGTGGAAAGACAAGCTTGGCCAAACGAATCGCTGAAGATCTTCAGGCAAAGCTTTTTTTGGAGCGTTTTGCTGAAAATCCATTTCTACCCAAATTCTATGATGATGCGGACCGCTATGCCTTCCCATTAGAAATGTCATTTTTGGCCGACCGCTTTAAACAGCAACGTGAATTGTCTGAACAACTCAACTTGTTTGGTCAAGGGGTTGTATCAGATTATGAAGTACACAAATCTTTGATTTTTACTCAGTTTACCCTATCATCAGATGAGTTTGCACTTTATCGCACGATATTCTACAATATGATGCCCGATGTGCAAAAGCCAGATTTATATATTCTACTGAAACAAACAACCCCCAGATTATTGGAAAATATCAAAAAAAGAGGACGGAGCTATGAGCGAACGATTGATGCGGAATATTTGGATAAGGTGCGTCAGGGTTATCAAGATTTTAAGCGTTCTCACCCAGACTGGAACATTGTTGAAATCGACTTGAGCGAGCTGGATTTTGTGACAAACGACAGAGATTACCACGAAGTGATCAATCGGCTTAGAATCGCTTTGTCAACGAACTAAACAATTCCCAAACAACCAGCCCTACACTAACCGATACATTTAGAGAATGCTTTGTACCTTCTTGAGGGATTTCCAATACCGCATCGGCAGCACTGACAACCTCTTGTGATACACCTTTGACTTCATGTCCAAAGACCAACGCATAAGTGGTATCAGGGAGAGGGTTAAAATCCGACAAACTTGTTGACCCTTCCACCTGTTCGACTGCCAAAACGACGACCCCTTTGGATTGGAGATTTTGAATTGCATCTATGGTGTTTTCGCAGTATTGCCACTGCACACTTTCTGTCGCACCCAAAGCAGTTTTTCGAATGTCCTTGTGGGGCGGGGTTGCTGTAATCCCACAGAGGAAAATTTCTTGGATTCTAAACGCATCAGCTGTACGGAAAATCGATCCGACATTATGGGTGCTTCTTACATTGTCTAAAACCAAAACAAGGGGGCTTTTGGGGGCTTGTTTAAAGCTATCCAAATCCAACCGGTTGAGCTCTACATTTTTGAGTTTGCGCATGAATCAAAAATACAACTTGATCGGCAAACAATGTTCCAAAGCAAATAAGTATTTTAGCAAGACAACACAATTGAATTTGGCCGCAAAACCATCATCCAAGGAAACGCCGCTGATGAAGCAGTACAATGAGATTAAGGTGAAATACCCTGATGCTTTATTGTTGTTTCGTGTGGGGGATTTTTATGAGACTTTTGGAGACGATGCGGTACGTGCAGCAGGCATTTTGGGAATTGTACTCGCCAAGCGAGGTGCAGGTAGTGCTAGTGAAACAGAGCTTGCTGGATTTCCTCATCACGCTTTGGAAACCTATCTCCCAAAATTGGTTCGGGCGGGGGAGAGAGTTGCCATTTGCGATCAATTGGAAGATCCAAAAGCAACAAAAAAATTGGTGAAACGAGGTGTGACTGAACTCATTACACCTGGTGTGACCATGACAGAAGGGGTTTTGGATGAAAAATCAAACAACTTTGTCGCAGCCCTCCATGTTGACAAGCAAATGCATGGTTTGGCCTTTCTCGATATTTCTACTGGCGAGTTTCAACTTACCCAAGGAAGTCAAACGGAAATGGCGATGCTGATTCAACAATTGGATGTCAAAGAAGTTTTGGTTGCCAAGCCGATGAAAAAGCAAATCTTGGAAAGCTATGGCACACAGTTTCCAGCATATTTTTTGGAAGATTGGGTGTTTCAGGAGAATTATGCCACGGAGCGCCTTCAAGATCAATTTGGGGTTGCTTCACTCAAGGGCTTTGGGATATCTGAATTGTCGGCTGGAGTTGTCGCTGCCGGTGTAATTCTGTACTACCTCAATGAAACCGAACATGCGCAGTTGGATCATATTACGCATATCCGTCGTTACGATCGAGAAGCACATATGTGGATGGATCCATTTACCATCCGAAATTTGGAACTGATCTACCCCAATGCGCCACAGGCAACCACCCTTTTACAGGTGATGGATCATACCAAAACCCCGATGGGCGGGCGCATGCTCAAGCGCTGGTTGGCTGCACCACTAACCGATTTGAAAGCCATTCGAAGACGCCTGGATGTGGTTACTGATTTTTATGCGCACCCAAACCGAAAACAGCGTATGCAAGACTTGCTCCAATCTGTAGGGGATTTGGAGCGTTTGATGGCAAAAGTGGCTACGGGAAGAATCGGTCCTCGAGCAATCAACCAACTCAAAAACACTTTGTTGCTAATTCCTGAAATCACAGAAATTACATCTCAAACTGATCAGAAAGCCCTTAAGTCTTTGGGGAAAGGTTTGGACCCATGCACAGATTGTTGCCAATGGATTTCGGAAAGATTATCCGAAGACGCCCCTGCGCAATTGGGTAAAGGGGACACCATCGCGGATGGCTTTTCTACTGAGCTCGACAAGTATCGCTCCATGGCTCGAGGTGGAAAAAAAATCCTGGATGAGATGCTGAAAAGAGAGTCAGAAAGTACGGGGATTAGCTCTCTAAAAATATCGTATAACAATGTATTTGGGTATTATATCGAGGTGCGCAATGCGCACAAAGACAAGGTACCAGAAACCTGGATTCGTAAACAAACCCTAGTCAATGCAGAACGGTATATCACTGAAGAACTCAAGACCTATGAGGCAAAAATCATGGGTGCGGAAGAACAGATTGCTCAACTCGAACAGCGCTTGTTTCAAGAGCTCGTGGAGGGATTGGTGCCTTATATAGAAAGCATACAGCAAAATGCACGTTTGTTGGCAGAGCTTGACTGTTTATGCGGTTTTGCCAGCTTGGCCAAGATAAGGAACTACCATTGCCCAACGATGAATGATGGCGATGCGTTGACCATAGTTCAAGGCCGTCATCCTGTGATTGAATTTCAAATGCCTCCCGAGGAGTCTTATATACCCAACGACTTGGAGCTCAACAAAAAGGATCAACAAATCATTATGATTACAGGGCCCAATATGTCAGGTAAGTCGGCGGTGCTACGACAAACTGCACTGATTGTGCTGATGGCACAAGTCGGAAGTTATATCCCAGCAGATCGGGCTGAAATTGGAATTGTTGACAAACTATTTACGCGTGTTGGGGCAAGTGATAATATCTCATTGGGTGAATCAACCTTTATGGTCGAGATGAACGAAACCGCCGCGATTGTCAATAATTTGTCAGAACGCAGTTTGGTCTTGCTTGATGAGATTGGGCGAGGCACCAGCACCTATGATGGGATATCAATTGCCTGGGCGATTGCCACTTATTTGCACGAACATCCTCACCAACCCAAAACCTTATTTGCGACACACTATCACGAACTCAATGAAATGACAGAGAAATATGAGCGGATTCAGAACTATACGGTTTCTGTTAAAGAACTCAAAGATGAGGTGTTGTTTTTACGAAAATTAGTGCCAGGTGGCAGTGCCCATAGCTTTGGAATTCATGTGGCAAAGATGGCAGGGATGCCTCAGTTTATCTTGCAGCAATCCAAACAACTATTGGAAAAGTTAGAAGCAAGTCGGGGTTCAAAAGAGACGAAAAAAGATGACGAAATGCAATTAAACTTTTTTCAAATGGATGACCCACTTCTTGAAGAAATTCGGGATCAAATAATGGATTTGGAAATTGACCACTTGACTCCGATAGAGGCATTGATGCAACTCAATAGCTTACGGAAGAAGTTGGGGAAGAAAAAGGACTTGTAGTTTTTGGGAAAATTGCCTTACATTTGCGTTCCAATTGCGAAAGTAGCTCAGGGGTAGAGCATCACCTTGCCAAGGTGAGGGTCGCGGGTTCAAATCCCGTCTTTCGCTCTATTTTATGTCCAAGCTCGAGTGGTGGAATTGGTAGACACGTTGGACTTAAAATCCAATGAACAGTAATGTTCGTGCGGGTTCAAGTCCCGCCTCGAGTACGATTTTATTCCCAAGAATAATTTTTTATACTTGGGAATATTTTTTTGTTTATATTAAGAAATAAATCCCATAAGAATTAACTTTTTTCTAACGATTATGATGAAGAACTCAATTTACCTACTGTTTATATTACCCTTACTTTTTATAGAACTTTCTGCTCAAACCTTGCCTTCAGACTTAATTTGGAATGATGACGAAACAGCATATTATGAAATAAAAGAAAATAATATTGTACTAACTCATTTTGATTCAGATGATCAGCAACTTATTTTATCTTCAGAAGAGATTGGAAATATTAATATTGAATCGTTCAGCTTTTCAAAAAACAAAAACAAGGTTTTACTATTTACAAATTCAAAAAAAGTATGGCGCTACAATACAAGGGGTGACTATTGGGTTTATGATTTTGAAAAAAAAGTAATAGAAAAACTTGGAGATGGTTTCGACGAATCTAGTTTAATGTTTGCCAAATTCTCACCAGATGATCATCACGTTGCCTATGTATACAAAGAAAACACTAATACAAGTGTAAGGAATCGAAGTACCAAAGCAAATATATATATCGAAAATCTTGAGAATAATACAATTAGAAAATTAACTAGCTCAGAGGGTACAGAAAAACTTATTAACGGAACTTTTGATTGGGTTTATGAGGAAGAATTTAGCTGCCGGGATGGGTTTTTATTCAATGAAGATGGTACCAAAATTGCCTTTTGGCAAGTTAATGCCAATAAAGTGAAAGATTTTCACATGATTAATAACACAGACTCGATTTATTCGTATACAATTCCCGTTGAATATCCAAAAGTCGGAGAAGAACTCACGGCAGTCAAGGTTGGTGTAATTGATTTAAATAAAGAGAAAATCACATGGATGAGTATTCCTGGTGCTGAGGATAAGTTTTTTATTCCAAGGATGACATGGATCCCAGGAAAAGATGAGCTAATGATTCAACAACTAAATCGAAATCAAAATCACAGCAAAATCTTTATATCAAATTCAGTTAATGGAAACTCAAAATTGTTGCTTGAGGATATAGATTCTGCTTGGGTAGATGTCAGAACAGCTTGGCCAAATCAACCACAGGCAGGTTGGAAATTTATCAATAACGGAAAAGAATTTTTATATGTTTCTGAGAAAGATGGTTGGTCTCACATACACAAATACAATATAAAATCTCATGTAGACAAGGTCGTGACTGCTGGAAATTATGATGTAATTAAACCCTTGTCTTATGACGAAAAAAATGATAAGCTATACTTTATAGCTTCTCCAAATAATCCCACAGAAAGATACCTTTATTATGTTTCAATACTTCAAAATGATAAGCTTAACAGAGTTACTCCTGAAACATTAGAAGGATATCATAATTATGAAATTAGCCCTAAATCAAAATATGCTTTTCATACATTTTCGAATTACTACACACGTCCATTTCGATCGACTGTGTCTCTTCCAAACCATACTTTCATTGGACAGACTAAGAAGTTATCAGAAATAACCAGTATACTACAAAAGAAATCTCATCCACTTGAGTTTTTTAAGATTACCACGGTTGATGAAGTAAGTATGGACGGTTGGATTGTTAAGCCTACAGATTTTGATCCGACTAAAAAATACCCTGTTCTCTTTTATTTTTATAGTGAGCCAGCACGTCAAACTTCTCTGAATCGATTTGGTGCAGGATATAATCCTCTTTATAACGGCAATTTACAGGATGATGGATATGTTTACGTGACATTTGATGGAAGAGGGACGCCATCCCCAAAGGGTAGAGAGTGGCGCAAATCGATATATAAAAAAATTGGACAAATTAATGTTAGAGATATGGCTATGGGGGCAAAAGCCGTGTTTGAAAAGTTTAGCTTTATCGATCAAGATCGAGTTGCAGTTCACGGCTGGAGCGGGGGAGGATCAGCAACCCTAAACTGTTTATTCCAGTATCCCGAAATCTTTCACACTGGAATTGCAATCGCTGCAGTTACAAATCAACTCACTTACGATAACATATACCAAGAAAGATATATGGGTGACCCATTTGAGGGGGTTCAAAATTATATTGCTGGATCCCCTTTAACTTATGTTGAAAATTTTAAAGGGAACTTACTTTACATCCATGGAACAGGCGATGACAATGTTCATTATCAAAATGCTGAGTTACTTGCTAATGAAATGATTAAGCATAAAAAAGTTTTTTATATGTTGCCTTACCCTAATCGTTCTCATTCTTTGAGAGAAGATAATGCCATTCCACATTTACGATTGATGTTTACAGATTTTTTGAGAAAAAACTGTCCTCCTGGAGGGAGATAGTGCTTAAAAGTTGATATTAAAATCAGTTACTGGTAAGTTTTCAAACCCGTATTAAAATCTTTGGTAATAATTGCCTTGTCATATTCATTTCCTGTAGCAGTATAAGCGGTATAGGTAAGTGTTTTTTTGTCTACTTTAATAACTTGGAAAAATTGAGTTTGTTCTCCAACTTTATCCGATTTGTAGCCATCTGCTTCATAATTCTTCATTTGAAGTAAGTCTATTTCATATTGTTTGGGACCGCTTACTGAAGTTATATACAATGTGTTTATACTCCCAGAAACATCTTCCACTGTCGATTTTATCGGGACATGACCTCTAGCATATGTGTGATCGTGACCATTAAGTACTAAATCAACTCCATATAAATCAAACAAAGGTTTCCAGTTTTTTCTAGCATATTCAAAATCTCTTCCCTTTGCAGGAGAAAAAATTGAATGATGGCATGTAACTATTTTCCATTTCGCATCGCTATTTCGTAATGTTTCTTTTATATATTCTGTCTGCTTTTCTAGAAACTCATTTGAGTTTAAAACAAGAATTAAAATATCTTGATAATTGACCGAATAAACCGTTTCGTGAAGTGATTGATCTAAATTTTTTTCAACTGGCAGATTGAATTGCGGCCTCCACTGAATCGAAAGTTTACGGGGGCTAGAAAAACTTGTTTTTTTAAATTCATGATTTCCAACTACAGGAATGGCTGTCCACTGTTTATGAATAAAACCTCCTGCTTTGAACCATTGAGCCCATTCATAATCTAGGTGAGCATCATCAACCAAATCACCTGCATGAATTACAAATGAAGAATTTGGCGCTGTTTGATATGCCATCCGTATCACTCTCGACCAGTGACTTAAAATGTCATTTTGAGCATCTCCAAAGTATACAAATTCGGTAGGTGCATATCCCTTACTGGCGGTTTTAAATTGTATCCACTCAGACCAAATCTCTCCATCTCCTACTCTGTATACATAAAGTGAATTGGGCATCAAATCTTCAAAAATAACGCTGTGATAGTGAACATCAAAAGAGTTATTGGACTTATATGTCCCCAAGTCAAAAACTTCTGTTATCGCATGGTAAGTGGAAGCATCTGTTATAAAATTTTTATTTGGTCCGGCTAGAGCAATTTGTGCTTTTGCACTTAATACTGAACTATTTGTTCTCCAAGTAACAGCACGTTTTGTGGATGGGTCACCATTAAAAGTCAGAATAATTCGGTCGGGATCTTGACTTGGAATTTCCCAGTGATGTAAATTTTTATAATGATGATGGTGAGCATGATGTTTTTCGATATTTCTATTTGACTCTTCCGACTGGCTAAACAACGAGAAGCTGAAAAAAACCAACACTATAGATTTTAAGTTTATCATGATTTGTTGAATCTAATTCATTAAACGAACATCAGCTGTTCTATTAGGTTGTTGGCACAGGCCAATTATCATTTTTTTGAAATTTTCCATCTTTCCAGTACTGCAACTCCTCGTCATTTAGCAAACAATTTTCAAGTTGATTTTTAATTATATTATTTAAAATAGACAACAAGTCTAATTTGTAGTGATTAGGTTTTATTCACTCTCCCTCAATATTTTTTTGATAGGCCGAATGTAGTGTTTGGCTCATTTCAGCAGCAATGCTTAGAAACTCTTTTTTGTTAACAACATTTATGTTTTCAGCTTTGCTTTCCCTGTGGTCATAAAGCATTTTGTCTAGTATCGAGTTGTCCGCTGCGTTTATAAATTCGGTATAACTAAAGGCATTTGTTTTTAATGTATATCCATTGGTTTTTTTGATTAAAACATGTTTTCTACCTTCCAGTTCTGGATTTTTTAAAATGGGTACAAGGCTGGTACCGTCCAATTGTTCTTTAGGGGCTTTGAGCTCGCACAGTTCAGCCAATGTTGGATAAATATCGATCAATGACGTCAACGCATTTGTTGTCCCATTATTTTTTGACAAGGGATTGTAAATAATGAGTGGTACTTGGGTAGCTGTGTTGTAATTTGTAAACTTAGCCCACATTGTATGTTCTTGTAAGTTGAATCCATGGTCTGACACCAAAACCACAATGGTGCTTTTGGACAACTGTTGAGCCTCTAATTCCTTTAGAATTTTTCCAATTAAGGCATCGGTGTAAGATACCGTGGCATAATAACCGTGTATTAAATC
>JAKMFI010000019.1 GCA_022425505.1 Flavobacteriaceae bacterium
CCTTCAGGCACATAATCAAAAATCCATTCCCCAAGTCCGAGGAGGGAGTCACAAAGCAATGATTGTTCGATAATTTCGGTGGGGATAAATCCAAATAGGGCGTTGGCTTTCATCAAAAAAATCAGAATCACGCCCGAAAAGACAGCGAGTTTAAGCCCGCCAAACAGCAGGCCCAACATCCGATTGACCCCATTGAGCAGAACCAGCTTAGCAAGGGATGTCAGCATTTTTCCGAGGAGGGAAACCCCAAAAATAATCCCGATCGAGGTCAGCCCAAAAGCGGCCAAATCCACATAGCGTTTGTCCCAATCGATATAGTTGGTGAGTTGGTCTGCCACATAGCCAGAGAGGTGGATGGCACCATAGATGCCCAGCACCAAAGCAAGCAGAGAGGCCAGTTCCACAATGACCCCTTTACGAAAGCCCTTAAAGCCCCCATAAACGATGAGCCCGCCAAACACCAAGTCCAAGATATTGACTTCCACAACACAAATGTACAACGAAGATTGAGAATATATTCGTCCTTTTTTTGTTAGGGTCTAGACGGACTAAATCGAAAGCTGTATTTTTGTTGCAGATTATGGAACAGTTGATCGATCAAATCCAAGCGCATCTCGCCGAAGTGGAGGCCTTTCAGTCGAATGACCCCACCGAGACCGAAAATTTTCGGATCAAGTTTTTGGGAAAAAAGGGAATCCTAACAGGGCTTTTCGCTTCCTTTAAGGAGGTTCCCAATGATCAAAAAAAGGCCTTTGGACAGCAGCTAAACGCTCTCAAAATCGCAGCGACCAACAAGCTGGAAGAGAGCAAAAAGTCGTCTGGCACCAAGTCGAGTAATCCCGCATCTACAATCGATTTTTCACGTCCGGGTCAGCCCATAGACGTTGGTTCACTCCACCCGATTTCGATTTTACGCAACCAGGTTATCGATATTTTTTCACAGCTTGGCTTTTCCTTGTCAGCTGGACCAGAAATCGAGGACGACTGGCACAATTTTACGGCCCTCAACCTTCCCGAACACCATCCTGCTCGGGATATGCAAGACACCTTTTTTGTGCAAACCAATCCCGATATGCTGTTGCGAACACACACCTCATCGGTACAGGTGCGACACATGGAGGCCAACAGCCCCCCGATCCGCACCCTCTCTCCGGGACGGGTGTTTCGCAATGAAAACATCTCTGCCCGATCACACTGTGTGTTTCACCAAGTGGAGGGCTTATACATCGACAAAAACGTTTCTTTTGCCGACCTCAAACAAACGCTTTTGTACTTTACAAAAAGCTTGTTTGGCAAGTCCAAAATTCGTTTGCGACCCTCTTATTTCCCCTTTACCGAACCCAGTGCGGAGGTGGATATTTATTGGGGTTTAGAGACCGAGGCAGACTATCGCATCACCAAAGGAACGGGCTGGTTGGAAATCATGGGTTGTGGAATGGTTGACCCCAATGTACTGACCAACTGCAAGATCGATCCGGCAATCTATTCTGGTTATGCCTTTGGGATGGGTCTTGAGCGCATGGCGATGCTGCTTTATGGGATTGAGGACATTCGGATGTTTTATGAAAATGACATCCGCTTTTTACAGCAATTTTCTTCGATGGGCTAGTGTAGCCCTTCGGCCACTTGGGCCATGACTTTTTTGGCAGACTTTTTCTCGTATAGAATTTGGTACACCGCTTCCATAATTGGAAAGGACTTATCGATTTCCTGTGTCAAAAGGTGTGCCGTATGTGAGGCGTAATAGCCCTCCGAAATCATGGTCATTTCGTTCAGGGCGGACTTGACCGTATAACCCTTCCCAATCATGGTTCCCAGCATCCGATTGCGACTAAAGAGCGAATATCCAGTCACGAGCAAATCCCCCAAATAGGCAGAATGCGACATATCGCGTTTGGTCTTGTGAATTTGTTTGAGAAAGCGTTTGAGCTCTCGTATGGAGTTGCTCATCAGCACACTTTGAAAGTTATCGCCATAGCCCAAACCATGTGCGATACCCACAGCAATCGCATAGATGTTTTTGAGGGTACCTGCATACTCTGCTCCGATGATGTCGTCGGAGACTTTGGTACGGATATAGCTGCAAGTCATTTGCTGGGCAAGGGAATTTGCGGTGTCTTGGTTTTGGCTGGCTAGTGTCAGGTAAGAGAGCTTTTCCAGCGCCACTTCTTCGGCATGACAGGGACCCATGATGACCCCGATTTGATCCTTCGGCACCCCAAAGGCATGGTGTAGGTGTTTGCCAACCACATCTTTGCTTTCAGGGACGATTCCCTTCACCGCCGAAAACACAATTTTTGAAGGGAGAAGGTCTTTGACTTCCTGTAAACTTTGATGGAGAAAAGGCGAAGGAATGGCCAAAATCAGAATGTCGGCTTGTTTGACAACTTCACGCATATTACTAGACAGCTTGAGCTGATTGGGGTTAAAGCTTACATTTTGTAAATAGTTTGGATTGCTTCCTTTTTGTTGAAGGTGTGCGATCGTGTTTTCGTTTCGCAAATACCAAAACAAGGGATCGTTTTGCTCACATAGGATTTTGGCAAGGGCGGTTGCCCAACTCCCACTGCCGAGGATTCCAAATGTCATTGTGTTATTCATCTAAGAAGTCAACAAAACTAGATAAAAAGGAATGGTGTAAAAGGAAATGTAAAAAAACTTTAACAAATGTTTTTGATTTAAGCGTCTGTTTAGTCAGTACCTTGCCATAGGCAAATAAAAATTTGCTTACTATTAATTTTTCATAGTTTAATATGGTTGGTTGGTAGAGGAGTGCATTGCGCTCCTTTACTTTTTATGGCCATTCAGACCAAGGAATACGGCTGAGCAAGAGTACAAGCCCCAACAAATAAAACAACCCAATCCGCATAAATCGCTTTCCACTTTCAGCCTGCCGTTTGTGCATCGACCAGCCCATGGTGATCAGAACCACAGCGAGGATATTGGTAATCGGGTGCTCTACCAAGTACAAACGTAGGGTGCTATCGCCCATTACCGCACCCATACCTTCCTGCCAAGCACTGAAGCGTGGAGACACAAAATAGAGGATCAATCCGATAAGCAATTGAATGTGGGTGACAATCAGCGCAAAGAGTGAAATACGCAAGTCTTTGATCGTAAAGGGTTTGTTGGAAAAACGTCCAATAAAGGCATTTAAGATGGCAAGAACCAAGACGCCAAGAACGATATATGCCCAATAAGAATGGATATTTTGTAAGATACTCATAACAACTGGTTTATCACAAAGGTAAACAATTCAAAACAGTTATCACTTTACGATGTTTTTCGGGCTTGATGATCTCGGATTTGCTGATAAACGGCATCGGCTTCATCAAGAGTCATGATATTGCCATTTTGCAAATGCAGAATCCGATCAGACATATAGCGCACCACTTCAAGGTCGTGGCCAATAAATAAATAGGTAAATCCATAGGTTTCTTTGAGCTCGTTGAGCAAGTTGAGTACTTGCGCTTGAACCGAACGGTCGAGAGCCGAAACGGATTCATCGCACACAACGAGCTTTGGCTCAACTGCCAAGGCACGTGCAATCCCGATTCGCTGACGTTGCCCTCCTGAAAACACATGGGGGTAGGCATTCATATGAGCAGCTTCCAAACCGACTTGTTCAAGAAGTTGAACAGCACGATCAATTCGCTCCGCTTTGTTGGCCCCAATGTTGTGCACCAGCATGGGTTCTGTCAGGATTTTCTCGACCTTTTGCTTGGGATTTAATGAAGAAAACGGGTCTTGAAAAACCAGTTGTACGTCTTTGCGATACTGCTTTAATACTTCGCCTTTAAGCGTATCGATTTTGGTTCCGGAATAATAAATTTCACCGCGGTCTGGTTGGGTGAGCTTGAGCAGACAATTCCCCAAGGTCGACTTCCCACTTCCCGAGTTGCCAACAAGGCCCAAGGTTTCGCCTGGATAGAGAGAAAAGTTGATTTCATGCAGCGCATGATGATACTGTTTTCCTTGTCGAAATGTTTTTTCAAGCCCTTTCACCTCCAGGATTGGGGGTTGTTGGTAGATTCGTTTGTGGCGTTTTTTTCGTCCTGCGATTGTTTCGTTGGTGGGCTTGGCGCTCCCGTTGATAAAATCTTGAACGGTTTGCAGGCGTTTTGGACGTCGGTCGACTGGAGGGACGGCATTGATCAGCCCTTTGGTATAGGGAGATTGTGGGCGTTGAAAAAGTTGTTTGGCAGTCCCCATTTCTTCGCTGACTCCTTTGTTGAGCACCAACACGCGATCGGCCCAGTGCTGCACCAAATTCAAGTCGTGAGAAATCAGCACGATACTCATTTTGTTTTGCGATTGAATCGATTTGAGCAAGGCCATAATCTCCTCCTGCACCTCGGGGTCGAGTGCTGTGGTGGGCTCATCTGCGATAAGAAGCTTGGGATTACAGGCGATTGCAATGGCAATCAACACCCGTTGTTGTTGTCCACCACTCAGCTGGTGAGGGTATCGATTGGCAATGGACTTGGGATCGGGAAGCTTGACCTTGTCCAAAAGAGAAAGCATAGTTGCTTGATGATCTTTTTTGGGGTGTGGACTGTGCAAATTGAGCATTTCTAAAACTTGCTTTCCGCAGCGAATACTTGGATTGAGTGCGCTCATCGGGTCTTGAAAAACCATGCCCATTTGTTTTCCACGAAGTGCTTGAAACTGCTTTTCGTCGAATGGAATCAGGGACTGACCCGCAAAATCCATTCGGGATGCGTGTAAACTGTCACCCTGATTGGGGAGCAAGCCCATCAGTGACATTGCAGTTACTGACTTTCCACTTCCCGACTCGCCGACGATTCCTAAAATTTCATTGTGATGAACTGAAAAAGAGAGATCCGAAACCACCTTCACACCACCCAATCGAATGGACATTTGCTCAACGGTCACCAATGCTTGTTTCGGCATATTTGCAAGTTATTCTTTTGCGCTTACATGTGCAATCTCATCGTCGGTGAGCAAGGGGTGACGCGCAAATCGCAAGATGACTTGAGCCACTGCCAACACATCTTGCTCACAATAGCGAACAATGCGTTCCAGATTATTGTTCCGATAATACACTTGGGCAACTTGACTTCCGTCGATGTCTGTTTTGGGAGTGGGGATATTCAGGGTATGTGTGAGTAGTTTGAGGGAAGTGTAGTGTTTGAAGTCGCCAAATTTCCAAAGCTCCATGGTGTCGAGATGAGGAACTTCCCATGGCTTTTTCCCGGCGATTTGTAGTGCTTGGGGTAATTCCAAACCGTGAACCATCATCCGCCTTGCAATATAGGGGAAGTCAAATTCTTTACCGTTGTGAGCACATAGGCGGTGGTAAGGTCGAGAAAAATGGGTGTTGAGCAGTTGGGAAAAGTTTGTGAGGAGCTCGACTTCTTCTCCGTAAAAACTTGTCATACGAAACCGCCGTGGTTTTGACTGTAAGGAAGTGAAATATCCAATCGACAGGCAAATGATTTTACCAAACTCTGCCCAGATACCGGCTCGCTCATAAAAATCAGCAGCGGAGGTTTCTTTTCGCTGGTAGCTGGTTTTATCGGCAAAAAGCTGTTGGGCTTCTTCAGAAAGGGAGTCATAGTTGGGGTGTAGAGGAACGGTCTCGATATCGAGAAAAAGAATATTTTCAAGTTTCATTGTCAAGGGCTAACATTTGAACTGCCTTTCGAACAAACAACGGCAGATCTGCGGGCGTATCGGAGTCGGGTAGATCGGGCATGCTGCGATGACCAATTCGCACGACAATCAAGTCGTATGCTGGTAAGACAATCACATATTGTCCCAAGTGTCCTCGCATACTGAAAAACGCTTTGCCGTCCACATCACCAAGCCACCAACCATAACCATATTGTGGGCTGGCTTCAAAACGAGGGCGTACGGCTTTGGCGGTAAAGGTTGAGTCGATGAGTTGCTCTCCGTTCCAAACGCCATGGTTTTTAAACAGCTTGCCAAAACGAGCAAAATCACGCGCATTGGCGTTCCAGCAGCAATAAGCCTTTTCCAAGCCATGGGATTTGCTATCGAGAATCCAAGAGGTTGGGTGCTCCACGCCCATCGGGTTCCAAAAATAGTCACGAAGCAGTGTGCGAATCGGTTTGCCTGTGGCTTGTTGGAGTGCCATGGCTAGGAGTTGGGTACTCCCACTTTGGTAAACGAATCGCTGTCCCGGTTCGGCTTCGATTGGAATGGTTTTCATCAAACTTCCCATATCTTTCTCCACATAGGTTCTGGGGGTAATAGTGAGCAAATTCTCATAATTTTCTTTCCACTTTAGGCCAGATGACATACTTGCCAAATCGCCCATACTGACTTCTTTGGCATGATCTCCTGTGAGCCAAGGTAAAAAGTCGATCACTTTCTGATCTTCGCTTTGCACATCACCTGCTTCAACGGCTTTGGACAAGGCCGCAGCAACAATCGTTTTTATCATTGAAAACGAATTGCTTTTGGAGTCGATTCCATAGCCGTCAAAATAGCGTTCATGCCAGAGAGAATCGTTTTTGATGACCAGAAAGGCCACGGTTCCGAGCTCTTTGTGAAGACTATCGAGTGAAGGTTGGCTTGCGGTGCGATTAAAATCTTCGTGCAAAGGCCAAGCTTGTGGGTTGTCACTCGGGGGAATCTCTGCATTGTCGAAATACAAATAATCATCGATTCCGGCCGTGGTGCGTCCAGTTTCCAGTACTTTGGCAACAAGCTGAAAAACAAAACCATTACCAGTGAGGTACAAAACCGCAACGAGACCAACAAGGCCAACGACAACAGAGCGAATGATTTTTTTGAGCATCACAGATTTGATTATACGACCCAATGTACAAAAACTATTCCAACTCTTTTGAGGTGCTTAATTTAGCAGAGTCACCGCATCTTTGGCGGAATAGCTTGCAATGATCGAAGCCCCTGCACGTTTAAAAGCGAGGAGTTGTTCCATCATCACCGTTTCGTAGTCCAACCAACCTTTTTCGGCGGCCGCACGAAGCATTGCATATTCCCCACTTACTTGATACACTGCCAAAGGCACATCAATGGTATCGCGCAAGTCGCGGAGGATATCCAAATACGCAAGGCCTGGCTTGACCATCACAAGGTCGGCTCCTTCTTCGATGTCGAGAAGGACTTCATCCATGGCTTCTTTTCGATTGGCGGGGTTCATCTGATAGGTTTTTTTATCTCCAAATCCTGGAGCCGAGTCCAGAGCATCTCGAAAAGGCCCGTAAAAACTCGAGGCATATTTTGCGGCATAGCTCATAATACAAGTATCTGGAAACCCGCTATTTTCGAGCGCCTTTCGAATGTGCATTACCCGCCCGTCCATCATATCACTTGGTGCCACAACATCTGCTCCTGATTGCGCATGGCTGAGTGCCATTTGCGCCAGTACGTCAATGGTTGCGTCATTGACGATGGTATTGTTTTCCACGATGCCGTCATGCCCAAATGAAGAATAGGGATCGAGGGCCACATCGGAAAAGACAACCATTTCAGGAACAGTAGCTTTGATCGTTTGAATGGCGCGTTGCATCAATCCGTCAGGATTAAGGGCTTCTGTGCCAGCGTTGTCTTTTAGGCGATCTTCTACTTTGGCAAAAACCAAAACTCCTTTGAGTCCCATCTTCCAAAGCAAGCGAACTTCCTTTTGGATTTCATCCAAGCTCATGCGGCAGATGTTTGGCATGGAGGGAATCTCTTCTTTTACACTTTTACCTTCCACCACAAATAGGGGAACGATAAAGTCATGGGGGTGAATATGTGTTTCTTGCACCAAGTCTCTTAGCGCAGCACTTTTGCGTAAACGTCGTTTTCTACGAATGGGATACATCACTTATTGTTTTATCCAGTTGATGGGTTTTTGTAATACACGCACGAGGCGTTCTTCTTCTGAGTCAGGGGCTGGGCTGACGTTGTATTTCCACTGCACAGCAGGGGGAAGACTCATCAGTATACTCTCAATTCGGCCTTGGGTTTTGAGGCCAAAGAGGGTGCCTTTGTCATGAATCAAATTGAATTCGACATAACGTCCTCGTCTCAGCTCTTGCCAGTTTCGTTGTTCGGGGCCAAACGGGAGGTCTTTTCGCTTGTTCACAATGGGGGTGTAACAATCCAAAAAGGCATCTCCTGCTGCGGTGACAAAGTCAAACCATTGTTCTATCGATCGTTCATCACTCGCACGGCAATAGTCAAAAAACAATCCTCCAACTCCGCGCGCCTCATTCCTGTGCGTGTTCCAAAAATAGCGATCGCATTTGTCCTTAAAAGTTTGATAGAACGCTGGGTCATGCGCATCACAAACCGACTTGCACTGCTGATGAAAATGCACCACATCCTCATCAAACAGATAGTAAGGCGTGAGGTCGATTCCCCCTCCGAACCACTGATCGACAACTTCTTTGTTGTTGTCATAAAGCTCAAAATAGCGAAAGTTGGCGTGAACGGTTGGTACGAGCGGGCTATTGGGATGAATGACTAAGCTGATGCCACAGGCAAAAAAATCACCCTGTTCTACCTTAAGGTATGCTTTCATGGGTTCGGGCAGCTGACCGTAAACCTTGGATACATTGACCCCTCCTTTTTCAAATACCCCTCCATTTTCGAGAATCCGCGACTGTCCTCCACCTCCGCCGGGACGCTCCCAGTTATCGATTTGAAAGCGCGCTGCTCCATCGATTTCCTCCAGTGCGGAGCTAATGCGATCTTGCAGTTGGTCAATATAGGAAGAAAAGCGTTTTTTCATCAGTATCGTCGTGGTTCATAGGATTTCACAGTATCGACAAAGGCCTTGGCATGATCGACAGGGATATTGGGCAGAATGCCATGACCAAGGTTGGCAATATAGTTGGTTGTGCCAAATTGTTCAATCATTTCCCGAGTTCGCTTTTGAATCTCTGGAATTGGGCTCAACAGCCGAGCGGGGTCAAAATTGCCTTGCAGCGTCATTTGGCCACCAGTGAGATAGCGTGCATTTCGGGCAGTACACGTCCAATCAATTCCGAGGGCTTTTACCTTGGACTGTGCCATATCGTGAAGGGCATACCAACAGCCCTTAGCAAATAAAATCACAGGAACTTCATCGCCGAGGGCATCGATAATTTGCTTACTGTAGTTCCATGAAAAAGCTGTGTAATCATCTGACGAAAGCACCCCACCCCAAGAGTCAAATAGTTGAACTGCATGAACCCCTGCCTTGTGTTTTGCCCGCAGGTAAGCGATGGTGGTATCGGTAATTTTTTGCAGAAGTTGGTGTGCACTTTCTGGTTCAGAAAAACAAAAAGCCTTTGCTTTGTCAAAGGTTTTAGATCCTTGTCCTTGGATCATATAGCAAAAGATCGTCCAAGGCGCTCCAGCAAAACCGATTAGTGGCACGCGGTTGTCTAGACGTTCCAAGGTTTGTGTGATGGCTTCCATCACATAGTGTAAACGGTCGTTGACGTCGGGGGTTTCTACCTTGTCAACGTCGGTTTGGGTGCGGATGGGATTTGGCAACCATGGCCCTAGGTCGGGTTTCATTTGCACGTCAACTCCCATGGCTTGTGGAATGACCAGGATATCACTAAATAGAATGGCAGCGTCGGTTCCAATCTGATCGATGGGCATGACGGTAATCTCTGAAGCCAGTTCGGGCGTTTGGCAGCGGGTAAAGAAGTCATATTTTTCTTTGAGTTTCATAAAGTCTGGCAGATATCGCCCAGCTTGTCTCATCATCCAAACGGGAGGTCGTCGGAGTGTTTTGCCCACAAGGGCTTGTAAGAAAACATCATTTTTTAGGGTACTCATCGTCTAAAATGTGTTGCAGCAGCAGCGACCAACAGGTCAGCGTCTGGCTTGGGTGAAACGGTTAGGTGCTCAGTCATGGGGCGAACAGCAGTTGCGGTGGTTTCTCCGATGCAAAAGCACCAGCTTGCACCAATCAAATTGGTTTGCAAATAACTTTCCACCCCACTTGGACTGTAAAATAACAACCCCTGTGGCTCGGGTGTCTGTAGACGAGACACCAGATGCGTGTGGTAGGCAGTCACTTCAGCATAGGAAATCCCTACTTTTTGCATCCCGGCTGCAAAATCAGCTAATTTTCGATTTCCACAAATATGCAAAAAATACTGATTTTTCATCGTTTTTTGAATAAAATCGACCAATTCTAGCATATTTTTAGCTGTTTTGATCACTTTTAGCCCATTTTCTTCCAATAGTGATTTGGTCTTTTCGCCTACGCAAAGGATCGGGTTTTGATGTGCAGAAGCTGTTGGATTCGCCAAAAATGAGCGCACGGCATTCTGACTGCTAAACACCCAATAATTGGGTTTTTTTGGAATCGAAAAAGGTTGGATTTCGATTTGTAAAGCATCATAATCAACCACATCACATTGGGCAGCCATTAAACGTTCAAGCTGATGAAAGCGAAGTTTTTTTGTCGACAACACAAGTGGATTAATCATGCCTTTTTAGCTTATCGAGCACCTGTTCCCCGCCATTACGGACAAGGACTTCAGCAGCTTGTTTTCCAATATCGGGGTCTTGTCGATCATAGGACTCTCGAATTTCAATATGTCGAGATCCGTCGGTTGCGGTCACAGATCCCACAAAGGAAATGCGATTGTTTTGAACGTTAGCATGAGCACCGATTGGCGCTGAACATCCGCCTTGTAGGGCACGTAAAAAATCGCGCTCGGCCTGTACACAACCTTGTGTTGGCAGGTGAGAAAGCGGCTTAATTTTTTCGAGAAGTTTGGTTTCTTCTGCTCGGGTTGTCACCATGATGGCTCCTTGTGCAGGAGCGGGAATCATCCAATCGATAGGGGTATATATTGTAGGGTTTGTAGAAAGCCGTTCGAGTCCAGCTTGTGCAAAAATGGCACCGTCCCAGTTATTGGCTTTGATTTTATCGATGCGGGTTTGAATATTCCCACGAAGGGGCACAACATGATCATTTTTGTATGCAAAAAGCCACTGTGCTTGTCTGCGCAAACTACTGGTTGCGATGGTTCGTTGCGGAAGACGTTTCCAGTCTTTGTTTTGAAACACAAAAACATCACCAGCATGCCCTCTTTCTGGCACAAATCCCGTGACGATTCCCGCCGGGAGTTGGGTGGGCACGTCTTTCATACTGTGAACACAGAGGTCGACTTCGTTTTGGAGCAAGGCTTGATCGAGCTCTTTGGTAAATACGCCCACAACGCCTATTTCATACAGGGGTTGAACGAGGTTGGTGTCCCCTGAGGAGTGAATCGTCACCAACTCGGACGTTAACCCGATTTCCGAAAGGGCATTTTGCACCCAATGCGCCTGCCACAGTGCCAGCGCACTGCTGCGTGTTCCAATTCGCAGCGGTTTCATTTGGAAGGGATATTAAAAACGTCTTGGATGGTTTTTACACTTTCCGCAGTATTGTCACTATTTCGCATATGATTGGCCACGCGATTGGTGATTTTTTGAATCAAGTGTTGAGAGAGTAAAGTGGCTTCTTCTGATTTGAGATGCGGGTGTTTTTTTTGGTGTTGGGCAAGGGCCTGTTGCTCCAATTTCTCCATCATTTGTTTGAGGGCCTGCACTGTAGGCGCAAACGAACGCGTACCCAACCAATTTGTAAACTCTTCGACAACTTCGTCGATGATGGACTCCGCTTTTGGGATTTCTTTTTGGCGTTCGGCTAGGGTATTATCTGTGATTCTTGACAACTCGTCGATGTGAATTCGTGTTACATTGGGAAGATCCAATACATCGTCATCTACGTTTTTGGGGATCGATAAGTCGAGAACAAGCAGTGGGCTTTCGGTGTGAATCAATGACTTGGATAGGGTTGGTTTTTCGGCACCAGTGGCGACGATAATAATATCGGCTTTTCGAATTTCGACAGGCAAATCGGCATAGTCTTTAACGATCAGTTTAAATTTCCCTGCCATTTTCTCGGCGCGTTTGCGTGTTCGATTGATCAGAACGATATGGTCATTTTGGGTGTGTTTGACCAGGTTTTCACAGGTGTTCCTTCCGATTTTACCCATACCAAACAACAGTATATTTTTTTGATCTGGATTATCGATATGGTCTAGGATATAACGCACAGAGGCATAGGAAACCGAAGTGGTTCCCGATGAAATCTGGGTTTCATTTTTGATGCGTTTACTCGCCTGGATCACCGAGTTAAACAGGCGTTCAAATAGGGAATCAAGCAATCTCATTTTTTTGGAGCGAATAAAGCTTTTTTTAAGTTGTGCGATGATCTCAAAATCTCCGAGAATTTGCGAATCCAGACCTGTTCCTACGCGAAACAAATGGTTGAGAGCATCTTGGTCTTTCAACACATAGCCAATCTTGGAAAATACATCTGGATTTCCTTGCGAAAACGCACAAAGCAGTTCCACCAATTCTTTGGTTTCGGCGCCATGGGCATAGATTTCTGTTCGGTTACAAGTCGAATGTACAGTGATGGATTGAATTTGCTTGGCTTGGGCAGCTTCTAGGAGCTTTTGTTGCGCACGAGGAGAAAGACTAAATTGTCCACGAGAGGCAACATCTGCTTTTTTATAGCTTACCCCGATACACGATAACGATAGTTGGTTTGTCAACTATGGAATGTTTGGAATTTGATACAAAACTATTTTGGCGATTAGCAAAAAAATAACGCTAAAAGGACTTTTTATAACGCTTTGGGGTTCAAAACAGGTCAATATCTTAGATTCAATATAAATAAGCTATGTTTGTATCAAATTTGCAAGTTAAAAGTAACGCTATGGGAGTAGAGCAAGTCAGCCAAATTGAAACCGGGTTTTTGGTGTTGCAGTACGACAACAACAGCTCCTCTGAGCAGGCCATCAGTCGCGAGGTGGACGTCAATTGCATACAGTTTCATTTTTGTTTTAAGGGTGGAGCGAGTTTTTTCTTCAATAATGGAAGTTATACTCTACCGCTATCAGACGAACACGTCTTACTTCTGTACAACCCACAGCGCTCCTTGCCGATGCAAGCTCGATTGGCGCCCCAAACCAAAATGATTAGCATCTTGATTTCGATTCAAAAGTTTCACGCGCTTTTTTCGCAAGAGGCCGAAACCATCTCTTTTCTCAACGACGAAAATATCAATAAAAAATACTATCAAGATCAAATCATCAGTCCTGCCATGGCGGTAATTTTGAGTCAGATGTTCCAGCATGAACCCGATGCCTTGATGGGTCGCCTTTACCTCAAAGCCAAGGTGTATGAGTTGTTTAGTTTATATTTCAACCCCGACAAACAATCTGATATTGCCCAATGTCCTTTTTTAGCAGATGAGGAAAATGTTCGCAAAATCCACCGCGCCAAACAAATTGTGGTCGAGCGTATGGCAGAACCCCCAAGTTTGCCAGCACTAGCCGAGGAAGTGGGCATCAGTCTCAAACGGCTTAAAGATGGCTTTAAGCAACTCTATGGGGCTCCCGTATTTCAGTTTTTACTCGATTATAAGATGGAAACCGCCCGACAAATGCTCAGCGACGGAAGTCAAAACGTCAATGAAGTTGGCTTGAAGCTGGGGTATAGTACATCGAGTCATTTTATTGCTGCTTTTAAAAAGAAATACGGCACAACGCCCAAAAAATATATTATGTCATTATCTTCGTAAAAAAAAGCGATGAAAGGAGTATTATTCGTCAATTTGGGGTCACCCGATAGCCCCGAACCCAAAGACGTAAAGCCATATCTTGAAGAATTTTTAATGGATGAACGCGTCATTGACGTACCCAAATGGTTGCGTACATTTTTGGTGAAAGGGATTATCCTAAACACCCGTCCTCGCCGATCGGCAAAGGCCTATAAAAAAATCTGGTGGGACGAGGGCTCGCCTCTCATTGTACTGTCGGAGCGTTTACAAGCCAAAGTCCAACAAAACACCTCCGTGCCTATCGCTTTGGCGATGCGATACGGAAAGCCCAGCATCGCCACAGGTTTGGCCGAGCTTCACAGCAAAGGGGTTGATGAGGTTCTCCTCGTGCCGCTTTATCCCCAACATGCCATGGCAACAACGGAAACCATCATTGTTTTGGCGGAGCAAATTCGGGCCAAAGACTACCCCGATATGGTGTTTACCCATCTCCCTTCTTTTTATAAGCATCCAGATTATATTCGGGTTTTATCTCAATCGATTCAAGAATTTTTACAAGAAAAAAACTGGGAACATATCTTGTTTTCCTACCACGGGATTCCCGAAAGACATTTGCGGAAAACGGATATCACCAAATCGCATTGTAAGCCCGATCAGTCTTGTTGCCAAACCCCCTCTGTGGCGCATGAGTACTGCTATCGCCATCAGTGTTATGAAACCACCCGTTTGGTCGCGGACTATTTGGAGTTAAAGCCAGGCACTTTCTCCACCTCCTTTCAGTCTCGTTTGGCGGGCGACAAATGGCTCGACCCCTACAC
>JAKMFI010000047.1 GCA_022425505.1 Flavobacteriaceae bacterium
AAAATAAAAAAGGAGGAAAGACTCCTCCTTTTTTGCCCCAAATCTTACCATGAACTTAACCTACTTATGTTATGGCTCTGCTAAGATACATCTTTTTTAGAAACCAAAATACTTTTCAAGGAAAAAATTTCTGACGAAATGAAACAAAGGAGCGAATCGCTCCAATATGTATAAAATAAAAAAGGAGGAAAGAATCCTCCTTTTTTGCCCCAAATCTTACCATGAACTTAACCTACTTATGTTATGGCTTTGCTAAAATACATCTTTTTTGGATACCAGAGCGCTTTTCTAGAAAAAATTTAAATCTTTTTCTCTTTTTTCTAATATGCACGCTGCTTGTTGCCTTCCATAAAATTGATAAACGCCTGATTTGCAACACGATTGCCGCCTGGCGTAGGGTAATTCCCCGTAAAATACCAATCTCCCAAATTTTTAGGACACGCTTGGTGAAGCTTCTCAACATCTTGAAAAATCACGTCAACTTCACTCCGAATCCCATCTTCCTTAACAAGTTCCCCTATTTTTTTGGAGAGCTGATCTGTTGAAAATGCCTCATATAATGCATTGACGACGTTTGTTGCCTCAACATCTGGTTTTTTAATTTCCGCTTTAGCGGCCTTATAGACAGTTTCCAACATCGACTCTTTATCGTTGTCTTTTAACAAAGCAAGCATGGCTTGAAAAGCAATGAGATCTTCTAGTCGCGCCATATCGATTCCATAACAATCTGGATAGCGAATTTGCGGTGCGCTTGAGACCACCACAATCTTTTTTGGGGACAATCTGTCAAGGATTTTTAAGATGCTTTTCTTTAGGGTTGTCCCTCGGACAATGCTGTCATCAATAACAATCAAACTGTCTGTGGGCTTTACTGTTTTATAGGTGATGTCATAAACATGGGCAACCAAATCGTCTCGGCTACTGTCTTCCGTAATAAATGTTCGAAGCTTTACGTCTTTCAGAATCACTTTTTCGGTTCGAGGACTACAGTTTAGTATCTTTTCTAGGTCTGCCTCTGTAGGGTTGCTTTTTGATTGTAAGGTGTCTAGGGCTTGTTTTTTTAAATAGGCTTGTACCGACTCAACGAGACCATAAAATGCGGTTTCTGCGGTATTTGGAATATACGAAAACACCGTGTTTTTAAAATCGTCATTGATTGCATTTTTCACTTTGGGAAAGAGATGTCTTCCCAGCGCTTTTCTTTCATTGTAAATCTCTGCATCATTTCCTCTCGAAAAATATATGCGCTCAAAAGAGCACGCCTTTGGTTCTCCGGCTGGTAAAATTTCTTTCATTGAGGTTTTGCCGCTTTTCTTGATAATGAGGGAATGGCCAGGCAACACCTCTCTAATGTCTTCAAAAGGCACATTAAAAACCGTTTGAATCGCAGGTCGTTCGGACGCAGCAACAACAAATTCGTCATTCTGAAAGTAATACGCAGGGCGGATCCCATTTGGGTCACGCATCAAAAACGCATCTCCATGCCCAAGCATTCCGCTAATCACATAGCCCCCATCAAAATTTTTGGTGGCTTTTTTTAGGATTTTTGCAACCTTTAGATTTTCTGCAATGATTGGCGAAGCATCTTGCTTGGAGTATCCTTGTTTTTTTAGTTTTTTGTACTCTTTGGTGACTTCGTCATCTAAAAAGTGTCCGATTTTTTCCATCACCGTAACGGTGTCTGCTTTTACCTTTGGATGCTGCCCAAGGGTAACCAAGTTGTCAAAAAGCTCGTTGACATTGGTCAAATTGAAATTTCCAGCCAACACTAGGTTTCGGTGCATCCAATTGTTTTGACGTAAAAATGGGTGTACACTGCCAATCCCGTTGTTTCCAAATGTTCCATACCGCAAATGGCCCATCATCAATTCTCCCAAATAAGGGTATGCTTGTTTGATTTCAAGTTCAGTCAAATTGTTTTTTCCCAATTCTTGAAACACCTCATTGAGGTCACTGTTTATTGTTGAAAAAACATCTTGAATGGGTTGGTTTTCAGACGACCGTACACGACTCATAAAACTGGCTCCAGGGTTCATATCGAATTTGATACTCGCAAAGCCCGCACCATCTTGACCTCGATTGTGCTGTTTTTCAAGCATTAAATACATTTTGTAAATCCCAAAAAATAAACTGCCGTATTTATCCTGATAATATTGCAGTGGCTTTAATAGTCGAAGAAGTGCTATGCCACATTCGTGTTTAATCGAATCACTCATTGTGGTAAAAATAAAAAATTTGTTTGCCTTGTTTTGCCTTCATTTTGGTTTTTATTTCAAGGGGTTTCAAAATGAACGAGTGTCTTTAGGTGCTTAACTCGTTCTTTGATTTGTGAAAGGGTTGTGTTTACAATCGACTTTGTCCCAAAGTCTGTTACACAAAACGAAGCGACAGATGAGCCATACACCATTGCTGTTTTCGTCGTTTCAAAGTCAAGCTTTGGCTGACTGGCTAAAAACCCTGCCAAACCGCCAGCAAAAGAGTCTCCTGCTCCTGTTGGGTCAATAACATTGTCTAAAACTGCCGCTGGAGCTAAAAAAGTCTGCTCATTGTGGTACAGCAATGCCCCATGTTCACCCTTTTTAATGATTACATAGCTCGGCCCCATATCGCTAATTTTCTTTGCTGCTGACAACACGTTAGTTGCATTTGTCATTTGAAGTGCCTCCTCGTCATTAATGGTAATAATATCTGTCTTCGCAACAACCTGAACCAACTCGTTCCAAGTTCCCTCAATCCAGTAGTTCATGGTGTCGAGAATAATCGTTGTTTTTTCGGTGTTAATTTGGTCAAGAACCGACAATTGAATGCGTGGGTGCAAGTTGCCTAACAACGCAACCTCAGCATCTTTAAAATTATCGGGAACTATCGGATTGAAATTGGCAAGTGTGTTAAGGTTGGTAACCAATGTGTCGCGTCGATTCAGGTTTTTGTGATAGCGTCCTTTCCAATAAAAGGTGTCTCCTGAATTATCAATCTCCACCCCTTCCAAATTGATGTTTCTTTTGTTTAGCTCCTTGAAATAATCTTGGGGAAAGTCTCGTCCTACTATCGAAACAATGGCGCTTTCCACATCAAAAAAAGATGTTGCTAACGCAATGTATGTAGCTGAGCCAGCTATGATTTTTCCGCTTGACCCTGTTGGGGTTTCGACTTCATCAAAAGCCATGGTTCCCACAATTAATACTTTGTTGTCTGCCATTTTCTATTCTTTGTTTTGGTATCCGATGTCTTCAATGTGACTCTCGGTTTGTTTTGATGCCTTTACTGCCATCTTATCACAGTATTCGTTTTGTGGGTGCTGATTGTGCCCCTTAATCCATTCCATTCTCACGTTGTGTTTTTGAAACACTTCTAAAAATTCAATCCAAAGATCTACGTTTTTTTTGTTTTTAAACCCTTTTTTCTCCCAGTCAAACACCCATTTTTTATCAACCGCCTCACTGACGTACTTCGAGTCTGTGTACACGACAACGTCAAGGGGGGATCTTTTAAGCATTTGTAGTCCTTTAATGACAGCTCTAAGCTCCATTCTATTGTTGGTTGTGTGAATAAAGCCTTGAGAGTGTGTCTTTTTATGAGGGGTTCCCTCCCATTCTAAGATCAGGCCATAGCCCCCAGGGCCTGGATTACCACTTGCTGCACCATCGGTATACAGATTGACTTGCTTGCCCCCTGGGAGAAGTAGTTTTTCAATTTCTTCCGAAAAATGTCTGTATTCTAACTTGTGAATTTTTTGTGCCAAGCTCTCTGAGGTCTCGTCTAGGTCTATCGTTGTTTTGGCTTGAAAAATAATCGCTCCTTCGTCATACTGACTGTTGACATAGTGAATGCTTATTCCGCTTTCCGTTTCTTTTGCGTCAATCACCGATTGATGAACAAGGTGGCCATACATCCCTTTGCCGCCATATTTGGGCAATAAAGCAGGGTGAATATTGATGATTTTGTTGGGGAAGGCATCAATAATATGAGGAGGTACTTTCCATAAAAAGCCCGCAAGGACAATAAGGTCTGGTGATTGGGCTTGCAAGTCTTTCAACAAATCTTCTGGATTGTTAAACTGTTCGCGATTAAAAACATGGGTTGAAACACCCAGCTGTTTCGCACGTTCTAAAACAAAGGCAGAAGGGTTGTTGGAATAAACCCCCAAGACTTCTACACTGGATTTGGGCGAAAAGTGACGAATAATTTGCTCGGCATTTGTTCCCGATCCAGAAGCAAAAATCAAAATTTTATGATGTTTGACCATCGTTGTGAATCGCAATGCAAACTTACGTATTCTCAAATGGGTATACGAATATAATGCGGTGTAATTTTACAAGAATGCTAAGATTTTATTCGGATTAAGTTAATAGAGCCAAAGTTTTCTTATTTTTGCCCCCAACTAACATTAAAACTTCTTATATGTCTGATATTGCATCACGTGTAAAAGCCATAATCGTAGATAAATTAGGTGTGGATGAAAAC
>JAKMFI010000048.1 GCA_022425505.1 Flavobacteriaceae bacterium
GTCATGGACTTTGTAGAGTTGATATTCATCTTGTATAAGTGGTCGCCAAACACCTTTTTCAGGGCGTTAGACTCTGCCACATCTCCAAGAGGAGTTGAGGTACCATGCATGTTTATTGCATCTACTTCAGAGGCGGATATCCCAGCATCTTTTAGCGCATTTTCCATGACAAGGGTTGCACCATCCCCATCGGGGTGAGGGGCCGTCATATGGTAGGCGTCCGCAGAAAGCCCACCACCAGCAATCTCACCATAGATTGTTGCCCCTCTTTGCTGGGCGTGTTCTAAGGTTTCCAAGACCAAAGCACCAGCACCTTCACCCAAAACAAAACCATCACGGTCTTTATCGAATGGGCGAGAAGCCGTCTCGGGGTCGTCATTGCGTGTAGAGAGCGCATGTAGCGCATTAAAGCCCGCAACACCAGAAATTGCAACACAAGATTCAGATCCCCCACAAACCATTACATCAGCATGACCCAAACGGATATAGTTTAGCGCGTCAATAAGAGCGTTTGCAGAAGAGGCACAAGCAGAAACAGTCGCAAAATTTGGACCCTGGAACCCATGCTTTATGGAAATCATTCCAGGCGCAATGTCTGGGATCATTTTTGGTATAAAAAATGGATTGAATCGCGGAGCGCCATCGCCTGCTGCGAAATTGAGCACTTCATTTTGAAAAGTTTGAAGACCACCAATACCAGCACCCCAAATTACCCCGACACGTGTTTTGTCGAGAGTATCAAGGTTAAAACCAGCATGCTCAATAGCTTCATCGCTAGCGACCATTGCATATTGGGTGAACGGATCCATTTTGCGCGCTTCTTTGCGATCAAAATAATCACTAGGGTCGAACCCTTTTAGCTCACAAGCAAATTGGGTTTTAAATTTTGAGGCGTCGAAATAAGTAATCGGAGCACTCCCACTTTTACCAGAGACTAAACCGTCCCAGTACGCAGGGATTCCATTACCTATAGGAGTCAACGCGCCTAGACCAGTTACGACAACGCGTTTGTTTTGCATAAAAAATTATTTTCCGCCCTCGATATATTGGATAGCTTGTCCAACTGTGGCGATATTTTCGGCTTGATCATCAGGGATCTGGATATCGAATTCCTTTTCAAATTCCATGATAAGTTCTACAGTATCCAAAGAGTCTGCACCCAAATCGTTCGTAAAACTTGCTTCAGAAACGACTTCGTTTTCATCCACACCTAATTTATCTACGATTATGGCTTTTACACGTGATGCAATATCAGACATATAAGAAGTTTTAATGTTAGTTGGGGGCAAAAATAAGAAAACTTTGGCTCTATTAACTCAATCCGAATAAAATCTTAGCATTCTTGTAAAATTACAACGCGTTCTATTCTTATAACCACTTGAGAATCCGTAAGTTTGTATTGTGATTCACAACGATGGTAAAACATCATAAAATTTTGATTTTTGCTTCTGGATCGGGAACAAATGCCGAGCAAATTATTCGTCATTTTTCCCCCAATTCCAGCGTAGAAGTCTTGGGAGTTTATTCCAACAATCCCTCTGCCTTTGTTTTAGAACGCGCAAAGCAATTGGACGTTTCAACTCATGTTTTTAATCGTGAACAATTCAACAGCCCGGCAGATTTACTAAAAGACCTGCAAGTCCAATCACCAGATCTTATTGTCCTTGCCGGCTTTTTATGGAAAATACCAACTCATATTATTGATTCCTTTCCCAAAAAAATCATCAACATCCACCCCGCTTTATTGCCAAAATATGGTGGAAAAGGGATGTATGGCCACCATGTTCATCAAGCGGTGATCGATGCAGAAGAAACCGAAAGCGGAATCAGCATTCACTATGTCAACAGTCAGTATGACGAGGGAGCGATTATTTTCCAAGCTAAAACCGCGATAGATCCAGACGACACCCCAGAGAGCTTGGCACAAAAAATTCACAAGTTAGAACACAGACATTTTTCGGAAGAAATTGAAAAATTACTCCTACCAGCCGGCAAACAAGTCAATTTATACACCGATGGAGCAGCAAGTGGCAATCCAGGGCCTGGGGGTTATGGCCTGATCTTAGAATGGGAGGGGACAGCATATCAGAAGACATATTCTCAAGGTTTTATTCACACAACCAACAACAGAATGGAGCTTAGAGCCGTCATTAAAGGGCTTCAAATGCTTAAAAAATCCCCCCTTGACGTTGTCGTATATACAGACTCGAAGTACGTCAGTGAGGCCGTTGATAAAAAATGGGTGTTTGGTTGGGAGAAAAAAGGGTTTAAAAACAAAAAAAACGCTGATCTTTGGATTGAATTTTTAGAAGCGTTTCGCAAACACAATGTGAGAATGGAATGGATTAAGGGGCACAATCAACACCCACAAAACGAATCCTGTGATAAGATGGCAGTAAAGGCATCAAAACAAACGGCGAGTCACATTGAAGATACCGGATACCAAAATAAAGAATAGAAAATGGCAGATAACAAAGTATTAATTGTAGGAACGATGGCTTTTGATGAGGTCGAAACCCCAACAGGATCAAGCGGAAAAATCATAGCTGGCTCCGCTACATACATTGCCTTAGCAACATCTTTTTTTGATGTGGAAAGCGCCGTTGTTTCGATCGTAGGGCGAGACTTTCCCCAAGATTATCTCATAGAGCTAAGCAAAAGAAACATCAATTTGGAAGGGGTGGAGATCGACAATTCAGGGGATACTTTTTATTGGAAAGGGCGTTATCACAAAAACCTAAATCGACGCGACACCTTAGTTACTGATCTAAACACACTTGCCAATTTCGACCCGATAGTACCGGACGATTTTAAAGACGCACAGGTTGCTTTGCTGGGCAATTTGCACCCGCGCATTCAATTGTCGGTTATTGACCAAATCAACACAAAAAAAACAACAATTATTCTCGACACGATGAACTACTGGATTGAGGGAACTTGGGACGAGCTGGTTCAGGTTGTTGCGAAGACAGACATCATTACCATTAATGATGAGGAGGCGCTTCAAATGACAAATGAAACCAATGTGTTGTCAGCAGCAAAGAAAATTAGCGAGATGGGGCCAGACTATGTAATCATTAAAAAAGGTGAACATGGCGCATTGTTGTACCACAGGGAGCAGACTTTTTTAGCTCCCGCGGCAGTTTTAGATAATGTTATCGACCCAACAGGAGCAGGAGATTCCTTTGCTGGCGGTTTAGCAGGGTTTTTAGCTAGCCAACCAAAGCTTGACTTTGAAACAATGAAAACAGCAATGGTGTATGGCTCATCTGTCGCTTCGTTTTGTGTAACAGACTTTGGGACAAAGTCGATTGTAACCACATCCTTTTCACAAATCAAAGAACGAGTAAAGCGCCTTAAAACACTCGTTCATTTTGAAACCCATTGAAATAAAAACCAACATGAAGGCTAAACAAGGCAAACAAATTTTTTATTTTTATCACAATGAGTGATTCGATTAAACACGAATGTGGCATAGCACTTCTTCGGCTATTAAAACCACTGCAGTATTATCAGGAGAAATACGGCAGTTTATTTTTTGGGATTTACAAAATGTATTTAATGCTTGAAAAGCAGCACAATCGCGGTCAAGACGGTGCGGGCTTTGCGAGTATCAAATTCGACATGAACCCAGGGGAGAGTTTTATGAGCCGTGTACGGTCGTCTGAAAACCAACCCATTCAAGATATCTTTTCAACAATAAACAGTGACCTGAACGAGGTGTTTCAAGAGTTGGGGAAAAACAACTTGACTGAACTTGAAATCAAACAAGCATATCCTTATTTGGGCGAATTGATGATGGGCCACTTGCGATACGGCACATTTGGAAACAATGGAATCGGCAGTGTACACCCATTTTTACGTCAAAACAATTGGATGCACCGAAATTTGGTGTTGGCAGGAAACTTTAATTTGACTAATGTCAACGAACTTTTTGACAATTTGGTTGCTCTTGGGCAGCATCCAAAGGTAAAGGCAGATACCGTTACGGTGATGGAAAAAATCGGACACTTTTTAGATGACGAAGTCACCAAAGAGTATAAAAAACTAAAAAAGCAAGGGTACTCCAAGCAAGACGCCTCGCCAATTATTGCAGAAAACTTAAAAGTTGCAAAAGTCCTGAAAAAAGCTACTAAAAATTTTGATGGGGGCTATGTGATAAGTGGGATGCTTGGGCATGGAGACGCATTTTTGATGCGTGACCCAAACGGGATCCGCCCTGCGTATTATTTTCAGAATGAAGAATTTGTAGTAGCTGCGTCCGAACGACCCGCTATTCAAACGGTTTTTAATGTACCTTTTGAAGACATTAATGAGGTATTGCCCGGTCATTCCCTGATTATCAAGAAAAGCGGCAAAACCTCAATGAAAGAAATTTTGCCAGCCGGGGAACCAAAGGCGTGCTCATTTGAACGTATATACTTTTCGAGAGGAAATGACGCAGAAATTTACAATGAGAGAAAAGCACTAGGAAGACATCTTTTTCCCAAAGTGCAAAATGCGATTAATGATGATTTTAAAAACACGGTGTTTTCGTACATTCCAAATACCGCAGAAACCGCTTTTTATGGTCTCGTTGAGTCGGTACAAGCCCACTTAAAAAAACAAGCCCTAAACATCTTACAATCAAAAAGTGACCCCTCAGAGGCAGACCTAGAAAAGACACTAAACTGTAGCCCTCGAACGGAAAAAGTGATTTTGAAAGACGTTAAGCTTCGAACATTTATTACTGAGGACAGTAGCCGAGACGACTTGGTTGCCCACGTTTACGACATCACCTATAAAACAGTAAAGCCCACAGACAACTTGATTGTTATTGATGACAGCATTGTTCGGGGGACAACACTAAAGAAAAGCATCTTAAAAATCCTTGACAGATTGTCTCCAAAAAAGATTGTTGTGGTCTCCAGCGCACCGCAAATTCGCTATCCTGATTGTTATGGAATCGATATGGCGCGTCTTGAAGATCTTATTGCTTTTCAGGCCATGCTTGCCTTGTTGAAAGACAATGATAAAGAGTCGATGTTGGAAACGGTTTATAAGGCCGCCAAAGCGGAAATGAAAAAACCAGACGTTGAGGCAACAAACGTCGTAAATGCGTTGTACGAAGCATTTTCAACAGATCAACTTTCCAAAAAAATAGCAGAGCTTGTCAAGGAAGATGGGATTCGGAGTGAAGTTGACGTGATTTTTCAAGATGTTGAAAATCTGCACCAAGCGTGTCCTAAAAATTTAGGGGATTGGTATTTTACGGGGAATTACCCTACACCAGGCGGTAATCGTGTTGCAAATCAGGCGTTTATCAACTTTATGGAAGGCAACAAACAGCGTGCATATTAGAAAAAAAACAGAAAAAGATTTAAATTTGTTCTAGAAAAGTGCTCTGGTATTCAAAAAAGATGTATTTTAGCAGAGCCATAACATAGTAGGTTAAGTTCATGGTAAGATTTGGGGCAAAAAAGGAGGAGTCTTTCCTCCTTTTTTATTTCGTCAATAATAATTTTTTTTCAAAAAACTTTTCGTTTCAAAAAAATAGTGTAAATTAGCAAAGCCATAACATAAATAGGTTAAGTTCATGGTAAGATTTGGGGCAAAAAAGGAGGAGTCTTTCCTCCTTTTTTATTTTACAAAAAAAAGGAGCGAATCGCTCCTTTGTTATTTTACCGGTAATTGTATGGATTACTTATTTGGCTACCTCAAAGTGATTTGCAACCACTCCCCAATCAATGACATTAAAAAAAGCGTCTATATAGTCGGGTCTGCGGTTTTGATACTTGAGGTAGTAGGCGTGTTCCCAAACATCAATCCCTAGAATCGGCATCCCATCACACGCAACACCAGGCATAAGAGGGTTGTCCTGATTTGCGGTTGAGCAAACCTCTAAACGCCCACCCTTATGAACACACAGCCAAGCCCATCCGGAACCAAATTGTGTTGCGGCAGCTGCGCTAAAAGCAGTTTTAAACTCATCAAAAGAACCAAAAGAATTGTGAATCGCATCAGCTAAATCGCCCGAAAGAGCCTTTGGGCTTGGGCTTATCACGTTCCAAAACAGACAATGATTATAATAGCCACCACCATTATTACGAACAGCGCCATTGTTCATGTCTAAATTTTGAAGGATATTCTCAATAGACTGCCCGTCAAGGGGAGTGCCAGCAATAGCGGCATTGAGTTTGGCAGTATAGCCAGCATGATGCTTGGTATGGTGAATCTCCATTGTTCGCGCATCGATGTGCGGCTCCAAGGAGTCATAAGAATATGAAAGTTGAGGAAGTTCGAAAGACATAATTTTTATTTGTGATGAACAGCAAATTTATGTAATATTAAACAATTGACAAGACGACCAAAACCGATTGAAAAAAAACCCGAACCCATCCTTTCTTATCTACGATGCCTCTGCAGGTTCAGGAAAGACCTATGCCCTTGTGCGATATTATTTACAGGCGGTTTTAAAAACAGACAATCCAGAACAATACCAGTCGATTTTAGCCATAACATTCACAAACAAAGCGGCGCAAGAAATGAAGGCGCGCGTTTTGACAAAGTTGGAAGAATTTTCGTCTGCACAGATTCTACTCCAGCCAACAGAGCTTTTTTTAGAAATTGTTGCGTTTTGTGGGACAACCAAGCAAACGATACAACAACGCGCGGCGAAAACCCTATCCCACCTTCTTCAACATTACGGTCACTTTTCGATTACGACCATTGACAGCTTGACCCATCAAATCGTTCGCACATTTTCTAGGGACTTGGGGCTGAGCTCAACCTTTGAATTGATGTTGGAAACAGACCAATTTCTAGAGCAAGCCGTAGATTTTTTAATAGAACAAACGGGGGAAAACAAGCAGCAAACAAAAATCCTGACCGATTTTGTCATTCAAAAAGCCAAAGACAACCGTTCGTGGGATATTTCATATGACTTAAACAACATCGCATCGCTAGTTTATAATGAAAACCACTATCAGCAGCTCCGTCAAATGAGCGACAAAACATGGACAGATTTTCTGCAGCTACAAAAACAAGTTCAAGCACATAAGGCAAATGCGATTGAAGCCGTTAACAACCGATCAAAATCTTTATATGAAAAGGTCATCAATTCAAACATTGATGAGGCATCGTTTTCCCACAGAGAACTTCTCAATCAATTGGAAAAAGGACAGTCTGAATCTCCAAGCTCGATCCCAAGTAATCGATTGCTGAGCCAAAATGAAAACCAACAACTGTTAAAAAAGTCTGCTAGTCAGCACGAACTAGACGACTTAAGCCGCTTGCAAAATGACATCGATGAGTGGATTGATGAGACAGCTCATCTACAAAAAAAACAAACCCTTCTTTTCCTAATCGAGAGACAACGTGTTCCGTTTTCTACTCTTTATGCAATTTATCAAACCACACAAGAGCTACAAGAGAAACAAGACACAAGATTGTTAAGTGGTTTTAATCCCCTGTTATTTGAAACAATAAACGGGATGCCAACGCCATTTATTTACGAGCGCCTTGGAGTTAAATACACAAATTTTTATATCGATGAGTTTCAAGACACTTCGGTTTTACAATGGAAAAACCTCATTCCACTATTGGAAAATGCCACTGCAAGTCCAGACAGCACAATACTTTTGGTTGGCGACGCCAAACAATCGATATACCGCTGGCGAGGAGGCTACCCCGAGCAGTTTATGCGACTTGTCAAAGGAGAAACACCCTTTTCCGTTTCACCAGAAGTCATTAAGCTACCGAGAAACTACAGAAGCCATGATATAATTGTAAAGACCAACAACAGTTTTTTTAAACAAGCGGCGGCAAAATTAAAAACACCAGATTATCAAAACTTATTTATAGAGGGAGCGAATCAGGAAACAAATGACAAACCAGGAGGGGCAGTGACCTTTACATTTGTTGAGGGAAACACACTTGTCGAGCGCGAACCAAATTATCTTGAAGCCGTACACCAACAAATTATCGACTGCGAAAGCCGTGACTACAAGCGCAACGAAATTTGCGTTTTGGTGCGCACGCGCAATCAAGGGGTTTTGGTCACCGAATATTTAGCGCAGCAAAAGATTGATGTGATCTCTGCAGAAACCCTACTTCTTTCCCAAAGCACAACGGTCAATGTGTTGTTGAGCTGGATCCGACTGCGATCAAACCCAACGGATGAAGTGTCTCGGAAAGTGGTTTTAGACTATTTTCGGAATGATGATCAAGACCCTTATGACTGGGATCGATCAGGGCTAAAAAAGCCGATCAATGATTTTGTTGATCAAATCAACAACGACAAACACGCGTTTTCTTATAAACGATTTGCTAAAGCAAACCTCTATGAAGCGGCAGAATATACGATCGAAGCATTTGGAATGACAGCAAACCTTTGCCCATACCTTTCAGGGTTTTTAGAGGAAATCATAGAATACACAAGGAATAAAGCCAGTAGCGACAATGGGTTTTTATCACATTGGGAAGAAGTGAAAGACCGTCGGTCGATTCGTTTAACTTCAAAAAATAATGCGGTTGAAGTGATGACGATTCACAAAGCCAAAGGCCTAGAGTTTCCAGTAGTGATTTTTCCTTTCGCCGAAACAAAAATTTACGCTACCCAACCCATAACACACTGGCTAGATGTGTCACAGAGTGAGTTTGCGGGCTTTTCTTCTCTACTAGTCGGGTTGAACAAGGACTTTTCAGAAACCAGTGATGAAAATCAAGCGACCTACGAGGTAGCAAAAGAAACCCAAGCCCTGGATGCGATCAACACCCTTTATGTTGCCATGACTCGTCCCGAAAAGGAGTTGCATATTGTTAGTTATGACCCGAAAAAAACATCGAATACGTATGCAGATTTATTTACAGAATTTGTCAACACAAACGATTTACCAGAGTTGGGTGATCATCAATACATAAGCGGTGACCTTTCCATAAACAAAACCAGTTCACCACCAGATCAACTTACAAAAAAAGCAAAATGGATTGTAAACCCGAACGTTGATGCCACATTTCGAAAAAGCAATCTGTTTGGAAGCCAAGACAAAAACAGTGCGGTTGATTTTGGCTATGTGTTTCATGAAATCATGGCTCGTATTTATGTAAAAACAGACGTTGAAGAGGCGGTACAATTTGCTTACAGTCAAGGACACATAGGAATTGATCAGCTCGACCAGCTTCAAAATGTAATTTACGAACTTGTTCACCACACAGCATTGGAGAACTTTTTTAATCCCAATAATGCCCAATACAACGAAAGAACCCTTTTACGCCCAGAGGGCTCACCATTGCGACCTGATTGCTTTGTAGTGCTTCCCAACAAAGCGGTTGCTGTCCTAGATTACAAGACGGGGAAACCCAGACCAGAGCATAAAGATCAACTCCTCGAATACGCTTCTTTTTTTGAAAAATTAGGGTATCAAATTACCCAAAAAACAATCGCTTATGTGGATCAAAAAGTCTCATTAGAACATATTTACTAATTTTGCAGCGAAACTAATCAAAGAAAAAATGAAAAAACGTATATTATTTACTCTGATTTTGGGAACTCAAGCCTTGATCTTGCAGGCACAAACAGCAGTTAACCCTTGGCAAATTACACTTGGGGCAAACGCAGTTGAGTTCTTCGAAAGAGGAGGAGTACAATACCAAACGGGAAATGATGGTATTCAATTTGATAATAAAATTAATTATTCAAAATACTTATCCTATCTAGAGGTTTCTCGATATCTCGGAAAGGGGATATCATTTCAAGCTGGGGGGTCTTTGAATCAAGTTGATCGAATTACAAACAACCCCTCTGAGAATCCAGACTTGTATTTCAGTGTTGATGGAGCGTTTACTCTTTCCACGACGCCCTTTTTGGACACAGGGAGCTTAAACCCCACCTTAAGTCTAGGAGCGGGATATACTAATATCAATGACCAAGATCATATGACAACCAATATAGGTGTTGGGTTGACTTATATGTTTGACCAAAGTTTTGGACTCACTCTAAAAGCAAAACGAAAAGTGTTTTCACGGGAAGCTAGCGAACTGTTTGGCAAGCTGGAAGCTAGTGGTGATTATGTGAATCAATTTCTGTTTGGTTTTAGCTATGCTTTTGGAAACGGAGACACTGACAAAGATGGAGTAAAGGATGATGTAGATGCATGTGTAAACACTCCTGGTCTTCCGGAGCTAAATGGATGTCCGGATGACGACGGAGATGGGGTTCGCAACAGCGATGACGACTGTCCAGACGTTCCTGGCTTAGCAGCTTTGGCAGGTTGTCCCGATATGGACGGTGATACGGTTGCCGACAAATATGATTCTTGTCCAGAAGTTGCAGGAATACCGTCTTTAGATGGTTGTCCTGACGCAGATGAAGATGGGGTTGCTGATAATGATGACAATTGTCCAGAGGAATTTGGTCCTGTCGAAAACAACGGTTGTCCATGGTCAGACAGAGATGACGACGGAGTTTTTGACAAAGACGACAATTGCCCAGATGTTCCAGGCGCTGCCACAAACGCAGGTTGCCCAGAGTATCCAATTGAAGGACTCGAGGAATTATCCGTTAAGTTTGGATCAGATTCATTTGAGATTGATGCTACTTTTGAAGAGCAGCTTACCGAAGCATTGCGCATCATTGAAGCAAACAGTACGGCAAAAATTATAATCGAGGGGCATGCGGATTCTACAGGAAACGACCAGATTAATCTTCCACTTTCAGAACTCAGAGCGAGTCAAGTTTTAGATTATTTTATTCAAGCGGGAATTAGCCCAGACCGCTTAAGCATTGTCGGTTACGGCTCATCTCAACCATTAGGAGACAACAACACTGCTGATGGACGTGCACAAAACCGCCGAGTAGATTTTGCGGTGGAGTAGGAGGAATCATAAACCAAACCACACAAAAAAACGCAGTGAAAACTCACTGCGTTTTTTTATTTTTATGCTACCATGAACAAAAGTTTTCTTTATGATGTAGTGAGTTCTCTTTCCAACCCCAACTGGGAGGAACTGTGCTTTATTGTGCCCAACAAGCGGTCGGCCCTACATTTAACCCAAGCGATTACCGCTCAGCTTGAGAGCCCAACGATTGCCCCTGAAATTATAGATATTGATTCATTCATTCGCAACCTATCTAGATTGGAGGCCCCGCCAAAAATGGATCAATTGTTTGCGCTATATAATAGTTACTGTCAGGTCGTTGACAGCAAAGAAAGGGACGACTTTATGACCTTTTTGGGGTGGGGCGACACCTTGCTGGGTGATTTGGACGCAATAGACAGAAATCTTTTACAGCGCAAAGAGGTGTTTGGTTTGCTAGCTGGAATGCAAGAGATTAAAGCATGGGGTTCAGACGATAACGATTTTGTAAGGCGTTATCTCAGCTTCTGGAAAGCCTTGCCCGAAATGTACGATTCCTTTTCCTCTGCTCTTTTAGAAAAAGGTTGTGGAACAACGGGAATGCTTTGCCGGGAAGCAGTTCGCAACTTGGAGGTTTTTTTGGAAGCCCAACCAAAGACTAGGTTTATCATTTGTGGCTTTAATGCACTAACCGAAAGCGAGTCGACCTTATTTCAATCTATTCTGGCACAAAATCGCGGAAAAATTTACTGGGATGCAGACACCTATTTTTTGCAAAACCCTCAGGAACAATCTGGGCAGTACCTGAAAAAGTACAAAAATTGGCCATACTATGAAAACCAACCCTTTTTGGGAAGTCATAACACATTTTTAAATCATAAAGAGATTGAGGTTATTGAAACCTCAGGACGGATTGCACAAGCAAAACAGGTGGGGAGCATCCTTAAGGACCTTTCGACAACAAAGCTTGGTTGGGAACGTGTAGCAGTTGTTTTGCCTGATGAATCTTTGCTCAACCCCATTCTTCACGCGCTACCACCAGAGATAAACAAACTCAACATCACCATGGGGCAGCCCTTGCAACAGCAGCCCATAGCTGTCGTGATCGAGGCCCTATTTGACCTGCACATGAATCAAACCAATAAAGGGTTTTATTATAAATCAGTCGTGCAAATTTTGACCCATGAATCGATTCGAACATACTGCGCAAAAAACGAACTTGAAGACCCAAAAGAGTTTGCCCAATCAATAATTTCTGGAAACCAGCGGTTTTTGACCTTGCACGAGCTGAAGAAGGCAAACCTATTCAAAGACTTCGGCTTTCTGTTTTCCCCCTGGAACAACCCCATAGAGGCGGTTCAATCGATATGTAAATTGTTTCAATTGCTGCTGACGACTGCAGACCCCGACGACAACCAACAACTGGAGTCAATCCATCTGTTCTTAACACTTTTTCATCAATTGGATCTTCAGCTGCGCACGCACCCCTTTATCAAACAAATCAGCGAATTACGTACGATTTATAACGCACAAATCGGAACGCACAAATTGTCATATTCTGGAGAGCCCCTGGAGGGCTTACAAATTATGGGAATGCTTGAAACACGATTGTTGGATTTTGACACGGTGATTCTCACACAAGCCAATGAGGGGATATTACCTGCAAAGGCGATCGATGATTCCTGGATCCCTTATGATATGAAAAAGCAGTTTGGACTTCCAACCCGAGATGAGAAAAACTCCATTTTTTCATACCATTTTTTTCGATTGATGTATCGTGCCAAAAAGGTTTATATGCTGTATGATGGACAAGGAGGCGGGCTTGGCGGAGGAGAGATGAGCCGTTTTGTTCGCCAATGGGCAACCCAGTTGCCAGAAAACCACAGCATGCGATTTTTTAACCAAAGCGTGCCCTTAAATACGGTGACCAGACAACGGCTTGAAATTCCCAAAACACCGAGTCTTCTCAAGCGGTTACAGGAAATGGCAAAGAAGGGGCTGTCTGCTACGGCATTGTCGAATTATATTGCCGACCCAATCCGATTTTACAACAATTATGTTCTTCGCATTTCGGAGAACGAAGAATTGGAGGAATCGATTGCTTATCAAACCTTAGGAACAGTTATTCACAACACTCTGGAAGAATTGTACACGCCTTATGTTGCGAAACAATTGACGGTTCAGAACATTAAAAAGATGCAAGACACCCATAAGCAAACCCTTCAAAAACACTTTGAAGAAGAATTGGGTAAATCGAGCCATACAACAGGAAAAAACCTGTTTTTGTTTACGGCAGCAGCGCATAGCATCAGACGCGTTTTAGAGGCCGACAAAAAAGACATTTTGGCGGGATCAACGATTGAACTGTTGGGTCTCGAAGAATACCGCAAAGTAACACGCACCTATGCAGGTGTTGAACACCCCATTACATTTCATGGCGTTATTGACCGCATTGATCGCAAGGACGGGGTTTTGCGGATTTTGGATTATAAAACAGGCCAAACCAACACCAAAGAATTGCGCCCAAGTGAAATATCAGACTGCTTATCCGATTCTGTTTATTGCAAGTCTTTTCAGGTATTGTTTTACAGCATGCTTTGGGCAGAAGATGACCCAAACAGCCCGTTTTATGCAGGGGTAATTTCGGTAAAAAACATGAGTAGCGGTACAATGTTACTTGGGTTGGGTACAAGTAGAACAAAACGCACCGGGCTTGTAACAGAAGACCTTGAAAATTTTGAAAAAGAGCTTGAAAAACTGGTGATCGAAATCTACACGGCAGACATCGCTTTTACAGAGGCGATCTAGTTGGAACTTTTTCGAATCACCCCAATCCCATAATAGAGGTATGAAAACGATTGTACCCCCAAAAACAGCCAAAGCACAGGCAAAAGAGACGGAAGATTTTCCATCACTTGGTCAAGGGCTTTGAGCTCATCCTCGTTCAGATCGTTGATGGCAGGATTATCCGCCATAGCAGACTCAATGAGTGCGGGGTCAATACTGGCATACATCAGCCAAAACACAAAAACCAATACAGCAATAAGTCCAGCAAAAGCGGCATAAACCACCACTACATAAGACATCACTTGATCAAAGCCCCCAATTTCTAGATTGGAGAGGAGTTTTTTTCGGGTAGACCACAACCAAAACGGCACCAAGCCAGCGAGGAGAGTTAAGAAAACCCCACCGCTTATTAGATATTGGATCAGCTGAAAGGCCGATAGGGTTAAGGCGGTGTAAAAAATGATGTTTTGCTTTTGACTAAAGGACATAAAAACAAGAGTTTAGCGAATTGTAAAAATATAAAAAACAGCTGGGTTTTGGTTGGAAACAAAACACCAAATACAGTATCTTTGTGGCATGGGAGTCGGAGGAGTCTTTTTAGCGAGCATTGCACTTTGTATCGGAGTGGCAATTGTAGCAGAAATTGTTGAGCGCATCAAATAGATGGCAAACGCGTAGGGCGGCTTCTTTTGGTTGCCAAAAGCATCAATTTTACGACATCATTGCGTTCCAAAGGGCACACAACGCTTTTGTGGTCTAGCTCTTCTTCTTTGGAAACGTTAAAAAAGACTTAATTATTTTCAGAAATTTCTCGTTCAAAGAAAATTTATAATACATTGCACCAACTAAATCTTTGTACAATGAAAAACATCAATGAAAACTGGTTTATTATCACGCTAACGGCGGTTGTCTTTGGGCTGATTGGTTATTTGTTTGGAAAACAATGTCAGAAAAATCAATGTCCAATGATGGCAAAAGGGACGCATAAAACGCATGCAATGCACATGGAAAAGATAGATGGCGACAAGGTGTATGTGTGGAAATCAGACGAGATGATAGATCATGAAAACCTGGAAATTTCGATTGATACGCTTTTGGGATCAAAGCAGGTAAAAGTCGTCGTGAAGAAAGAAAAGGAGGAGTAAAGGGTTTTTATTTCTGCCCAAAGGGTCAGCAAAGAGCCATGTTCCGATGTTTTTGTAACTTTAAACAAATCAAAAGCTATGGAACATATTTCATTATTCTTTCAAATTGTGGTTGCAGTTTCTGTTCTGATTGTTTGGGTGTTTCGCTATCACAATGTGATTGCGGAGTTTGAGCAGTTTGGATTTTCAGATGTTTTTAGAAATTTTGTTGGCGCATCAAAAATTGCCATTTCAACGCTATTGTTGACGGGGATTTGCTATGCGGACTTAACGCCTTATGCAGCGATTGGCATGGCGGCTTTTATGTTGGCGGCACAACTGTCTCATCTACGTGTCAAAAACCCCTTTTTACAACGCCTGCCGTCTTTGGTGTTTTTGCTGATGTCGGTTTTTGTTGCGTTATTCCATTTCGGGGTGATTTAGGATGGATTATTTTTTAACCATTGTTTTGTTTACAGGCGTCTCTTTTGTGGCGTATGGAATCAACTCGTTTGTTTCAAAGCGTATGAAAAAAGAGTTTAAAAGGTGGGGCTTAGAGAACAAACGAAAAACCATTGCTTGCTGTCAGCTCGTTGGTGGGGCTGGCTTGCTTTTTGGGCAAGAGTGGAACATAATTCTGGTTCTCTCTTCGGCTTTTTTGGGAGTGATGATGTTGGTGGCCATAGGGGTTCGAATCAAAGTAAAAGACGACATTTCGGATATCTTGCCTGCATTTGCCTATTTGGTACTTAGTGCGTTGATACTTTATGAAGCGAGTGGGCTTTTTAACCCCCTATAATTTTTCCTTAAATTAGATGCACTAAAAACAATACGATGAAGAAACTATTACTATTATTTATTATTGTTGGGTGCTCAACACCAACATCCACTCCTGCAGTAATCGGTTACGAAAATGATAACGGAACCACTTTAGAAATCACAAGCGGAAATGTAAGCTCAACAGAAGTTGTAAAAGCATATTTTGATGCATATAACGCCAAAGACTTACAGGCTGTATACAATTTAGAACACGATGATGTTGTCCTTTATGCACCAAGCGGAATGACGGTCAAAGGTCGGAAACAACATTTGGAGTTAGGGGAGCAGTTTCTTCAAGCAAACCCTGTTGCAAATTGGAAAATCGTTTGGTCTATGTCAGCGGATGTGAAATATGACGACAAGCCTAATGAAAATTGGGTTACTTCAGGCTTATTGGTTACATATGGAAAAGACGAAGAGTCAATATTATCGGTTAGTCGTGTAGTTGACTTGATGATTGTTGATGGAAAAGTTAAAAAAGGCTATATCTACCAGCGAGAACTTTCAGACTCTGAAAAATCTAATAAATAATAATCAAATTAAAGCCACTAAAAAATAATACGATATGTCAAGCAAGTTTTTTGGAAATAGGTTGCAAAAAAACTCACCAGATAAAAAAGGGGGAAAGCAAAAAATATCCAACAAGAACAATAAACAAAAATCTTCGGGGGTTCGAAAAGTAGGAAGAGGCAGCTAAGCTTTAGCTAATCCACAAACTTTGTTAGGCTCTTGAAGTCTAGTCTCATAAAAGTTTAAAATAAAAATGAGTTAACCACAGGAAGAATTCACTTGAATAGTGTTTTATTAAGCACTATTTTTGTATTTGAGTTACACCCAGGTCCTATAGCTCAGTTGGTTAGAGTAGCTGACTCATAATCAGTTGGTCTTTACAGAACACAAAAGAGTATATCCATGATGGTCAATTAGTTAAAGTGATTAAATAAATCATGAATAACTAAAGTGCCATATAAATGCCAAAATATAGTCTGTCCTACCCCAATGTTCGTAAACACTCAAACGGTAAATACTTCATAGACTTCTTCCTTAACAACAAGCGTTATAGGTTGTTTAATGGTAAGCGCATAGGCTCATCACTTGCACCTAACTCATACCCATCAAAACTAAGACACTCAAAGACCGCATTGCTTGCTAAAGAGGTGTATGATTATTTAGTTAGTAATGATTACTCTTTTGAAAAGCCACTTAAGGGTGTTGAGCTGTTCGATAGTCTTATTGAATCCAAGCTCAGTGAACCATTATCTGTTATGTATAGAAAGACACTTATGTGTATTGCATCGCTTCTTAGGCAGGAACTTATTTTGAAAGGTAGCATAAGCAAGCAGTTCTTAAATAGCATACCACTTAAGTACAATAATAACACCTCTTACAACACGACAAGAAGACACTTAAATGTTCTTGTAAACTACCTCCACAACAATGGATTTACTATTGAGAAATCAACGCTTAAAACACGTAAACAAGAAGAAGTGTTACACAAGCCTATAGACGACTTAAAAGACCTCTTAGAACGCATTAAAACACACAATAATAACCTCTATATATGTGCTTTACTTACATATGGATGTTTACTTAGACCACACCATGAAATAAGGTTGCTTAGATGGGGTGATTTTAGTGATGATTTATCGTATATCACGCTCTCAGGAAGTCGTGTAAAGTCTAAGCGCAATCGTGTCGTTCCTGTGCCTGAATATGTACGTAAAGAGCTTATTATTGGGGATAGAAACCACAACATATTTTCGGGGGATATTGAGCCATATAATAGAAGCTATTTTAATGGGGTTTGGAAGCGTTTTAAGGCACTTAATCCTAAGCTTGACAAAGACATTACACTTTACTCATTTAGGCACACAGGGGCGATAGAAATCTTTAAGCGTACAGGCTCTTTACACAAGCTACAAAGAGCAATGGGACATTCAAGTTTAAACGTATCTCTTACTTATTTAAGAGGATTAGAAGTAGCAGAACTAAAAGAAGATGATATGCCTATGGTTTAATTCCTTAAATTAGTACCATTAAAAACAATACGATGAAGAAACTTTTACTCTTATTATTGATTGCTCCTGTGTTTGGAAACTCTCAAATTCCAAGCGGCTTAGAATTAACTGACATTATTTCGGTTAATCCATACTATGATGGGCAATTAACAGTTCCTAACGGTAAAGTATGGTACATTAGACTATTCGGGAACGATAATTCAAGGGGATATAAATTTTTCCCCGAAACAAATGACCCAAGTAGCGACATTCAGGGTATTCTTTTAGGGGTGAACAATAATAATGAAGGAATTCAATCTTTACCATTATTACACCCTGCAGGAACAATAATAGATTATGCTTATGAAGACTTTTCGGCTTTTTATATTTATGAATTTACACCGTTGGGAAATGATTTTAATAACTCTTTATCTTTTGAGGAACAATTAGATTTTACCCCTACACTCTATCCCAACCCAACCTCATCTTTATTAGCACTAAATAGCGATAAAGAATACGACATAGAGGTATACGATATGGCAGGGAACAAAGTAATGGCACTTACAGGAAACACGATTGATATGTCGCATCTATCTTCTGCTACTTACATTGTTAAAGCACTTGATAAAGTAGAGAACGAAGAAGTGAGTTATAAGGTTGTAAAGAACTAATCCACAAACTTTATTAGGTCTTTGAAGTTTATGCTCTGATACTCTGTTTCAGGGTATTTTTCTACCTGCTTCATAGTAGGTAAAGTGTATCTCAATCCTATCTCAATCAATCGTATACGCTCAGCTGTTGTACACTCGTTTAGGTCTATGCTATCTATAGCACCATCTAAGAGGGATTGTACCTTTTGTTTGACCTCAGCTGTAAGCTTGTTTGGTGTGCTTTACTATACCCAATATTTATTATCTTTAGGTTCTAAATCTCAATATCATGAACGAACAGCAAATCCTTGAAAAAGCTGAAAACATCGTCAGCTTTAAATCACATCTTCTTGTTTATATTCTTGCCAATATATTTCTATTTGGCGTAGATCTCTACGATAATGGTTACGTCAATTGGGCTATTTTCTCACTTTTGGGTTGGGGTATTGGTTTGGTTTCTCATTACTTTTCGGTTTTCAATCCATTCTTTTCAGTCGAGAAGGAAGTGGAAAAACTGAATAAAAAAAACAAAAGAAGTTAGCTACGTCGTTAAATGGTTGCCTTTGCTTGCTTTGGTAAATAGAATCGTGTTTATGGACGAGCAAAGCGCCAAGAGTCGGCTGTGATTCACCATATTTTAGTATTGATTTTTTGCAATAGAAAAGTCGATAAAATCCCCTTTGCTTGTAAATCGAAAATTTTTAACAGCCCAACGAGGATTGTTAAGAATAAATAATTATATTTGCGCTCATTTTAAAAGCATAAACGAAATACATTATGGCAAAGGAAACTTTTGATCGGTCGAAACCCCACCTAAACATTGGTACGATAGGGCACGTTGACCACGGAAAAACAACCCTTACGGCTGCAATCACCAAAGTATTAGCTGACGCTGGATATTCAGAGGCGCGAAGCTTTGACCAAATTGATAACGCACCTGAGGAAAAAGAAAGAGGGATTACAATCAATACCTCACACGTTGAATATCAAACGGCAAACCGTCACTATGCACACGTTGACTGTCCTGGTCACGCCGACTATGTGAAAAACATGGTTACTGGTGCTGCACAAATGGACGGAGCGATCCTTGTGGTTGCTGCGACAGATGGTCCAATGCCACAAACACGCGAGCACATCCTTCTTGGACGTCAGGTTGGGGTGCCACGTATTGTTGTATTCCTAAACAAAGCTGACATGGTTGACGACGAAGAACTCCTCGAGCTCGTTGAAATGGAAGTTCGTGAATTGTTAAGTTTCTATGACTATGATGGTGACAATGGTCCTGTTATACTTGGATCTGCTCTTGGCGCCCTGAACGGGGAGCAAAAATGGGTCGACTCTGTTATGAAACTCATGGAAGAAGTTGATAGCTGGATCGAATTGCCAAAGCGTGATGTCGATAAAGACTTCTTAATGCCAATCGAAGATGTATTTTCAATTACAGGCCGTGGTACAGTAGCTACTGGTCGAATCGAAACAGGTGTTGCAAATACTGCGGACGCGGTTGACATTATCGGTATGGGAGCTGAAAAACTAGACTCTACCATTACTGGTGTTGAGATGTTCCGAAAAATATTAGATCGCGGTGAAGCGGGTGACAACGTAGGAATCCTTCTACGTGGTATCGAGAAAACAGATATCAAAAGAGGTATGGTAATTTGTAAGCCAGGCTCAGTTACTCCACATGCCAAGTTCAAAGCTGAGGTATATATTCTGAAAAAAGAAGAGGGTGGACGTCATACGCCATTCCACAACAATTACCGTCCTCAGTTTTATGTTCGTACAACAGACGTTACCGGTAACATCAACCTTCCTAGCGGAGTTGAAATGGTAATGCCTGGTGACAACCTAACGATCGATGTAGATTTGATTCAACCCATTGCTTTAAGCGTTGGTTTGCGATTTGCGATTCGTGAAGGTGGTCGTACAGTAGGAGCTGGTCAGGTGACAGAAATCCTAGATTAAATTATAAATATACGTTCATTATACAAGGTGTCATGCTGATGCATGACACCTTTTGTAACAGATTTAACTAAGGTGTATCGAACTTCGACAAGTGAGGTACAGGAGCGCGAACACCAACAGAGACGGGTTTAGCTCAGTTGGTAGAGCACTGGTCTCCAAAACCAGGTGTCGGGAGTTCGAGCCTCTCAACCCGTGCAAATTGTAAGTATTGCTATGATTCAATATGTGAAAGATTCTTTTGAGGAACTAAAAAAACATGTGACTTGGACGTCTTGGTCCGAATTACAACGACTCACTACAGTCGTCATTGTGTTTTCGATTCTCTTTTCCCTTGCCATATGGGGTGCAGATTCTGTTTTTTCACGTGCCATTAAATTTTATTTCCAACTCATTTCATAATCACAACAATGACAGATACAGATTTAAAAAAGTGGTATGTTGTTCGGGCAGTGAGTGGTCAGGAAAATAAAATTAAGACCTATATCGAGTCTGAAATCGAAAGGCATGGTCTTTCAAGTTTTGTGGAGGATGTTCTCGTACCAACGGAAAAAGTGATACAAATTCGCAAAGGAAAAAAAATCAATAAAGAACGTGTGTTCTTTCCAGGATATATCATGGTGAAGGCCAATTTGTCTGGGGAAGTTCCCCACGTGATTCGTTCCATCACAAACGTGATCGGATTTCTGGGTGAAACCAAAGGTGGCGAGCCAGTTCCACTTCGTAGTTCTGAGGTCAACAGAATGCTTGGAAAAGTCGATGAATTGGCGGTTCAGTCTGAAAATATTGTAATTCCATTTACATTGTCAGAAACAGTTAAAGTGATTGATGGACCTTTTAATGGGTTTAATGGAACGATTGAAAAGATTAATGAAGAAAAACGTAAGTTGGAAGTGATGGTAAAAATATTTGGTCGAAAGACCCCACTAGAGCTTTCATACATGCAAGTAGAGAAAATATAAAAGTGTTACAATTATCCGATTTCAAAGCAGCTTCCATGCGGCGAGGTCAATACGTTTAAACAATGGCAAAAGAAGTAAGTAAAGTAGTAAAGCTACAAGTTCGGGGAGGTGCTGCGAATCCATCGCCACCGGTTGGACCCGCTTTAGGTGCCGCAGGAGTGAACATCATGGAGTTTTGCAAACAGTTCAATGCAAGAACCCAAGATAAAGCTGGTAAAGTCTTACCAGTGGTGATCTCCGTCTATGCAGATAAATCATTTGATTTTGTTGTAAAGACACCACCTGCAGCCGTTCAACTCTTGGAAGCCGCAAAGGTTAAAAAAGGATCAGGGGAACCCAACCGAAGCAAAGTAGCAAGCGTAACTTGGGATCAAGTACGCAACATTGCTGAAGATAAAATGCAAGATTTAAATGCATTTACGGTAGAGTCAGCCATGAAAATGGTTGCGGGAACCGCTAGATCAATGGGGCTAACAGTAAAAGGTCAAGCTCCTTTTTAACCATCAATTGAAATACAATGGCAAAAATTTCCAAAAAAAGAAAAGAGGCACTATCAAAGATTGATCGTGCGAGCTTGTATTCCTTGGCAGATGCTGCATCGTTGGTTAAAGAGATAACGACCACTAAATTTGACGCATCGGTCGACATGGCTGTTCGTTTGGGTGTAGACCCTCGAAAAGCTGACCAAATGGTGCGTGGTGTAGTTACTCTTCCTCATGGAACCGGTAAAACAGTTTCGGTTTTGGCTTTGGTGACTCCTGACAAGGAGGCCGAAGCAAAAGAAGCTGGTGCCGATTATGTGGGGCTAGACGAATATTTGCAGAAAATCAAAGATGGATGGACAGACGTTGATGTCATCGTTACCATGCCGAGCGTTATGGGTAAGCTGGGACCTTTAGGTCGTGTGCTGGGCCCTCGTGGTTTGATGCCAAATCCAAAAACGGGAACCGTTACTATGGATGTTGGCAAGGCCGTAAGCGACGTGAAGGGTGGTAAGATTGATTTTAAAGTCGACAAAACAGGCATCATACATGCCTCCATTGGAAAGGTGTCTTTTGATGCTGACAAAATCTTGGGAAATGCCAATGAGCTCATGCAGACATTGGTCAAACTCAAGCCGTCAAGCGCAAAAGGGGCATACATTAAGAGTGTATCCATGTCGAGTACAATGAGTCCAAGCATCCCTGTGGAATTTAAAAATGTTTAACGGATAGCGAAATCTATATTATGACGAAACAAGAGAAAGTACAAGCTATCGAAGACCTAACAGCACAGTTGGCAGTAAATCAAAACATCTATTTAACAGATGTTTCGGATTTGGATGCGCTAACGACTTCAAACCTGCGTCGCGCATGTTTTAAGGCGGGAGTAAAACTGACTGTTGTTAAGAACACATTGTTGACGAAAGCCATGGAAGCTTCTGACAAAGATTTTGGTGACCTAACAGGTGTCCTGAAAGGAAACACAGCAATGATGTTTTCTGAATCAGGAAACGGACCTGCAAAGGTGATCAAGGACTTTCGTAAAAAATCGGATCGTCCGATTTTGAAAGGTGCTTATATCGAAGAAGCTGTTTATTTGGGCGATGACCAAATAGAGGCACTTGTCAACATTAAGTCTAAGGATGAATTGATTGGGGAAATCATTACCCTACTTCAATCACCTGCAAAGAATGTGGTTTCTGCACTTCAATCAAGTGGTGGAGCCCTCGCTGGAATTATAAAAACGCTTGCTGAAAAGGAAGCATAAAATTGTTAACATAACTTTATTATAAATACGTTCAAAATGGCAGATTTAAAAGATTTTGCAGAACAGTTGGTCAACCTCACGGTAAAAGAAGTGAATGAGTTGGCAGAGATTTTAAAAGAAGAGTATGGCATTGAGCCAGCTGCTGCTTCGGTTGCAGTTGCTGCAGGCCCTGTTGCAGGCGGTGACGCTGGTGGTGAAGAGAAGTCAGAATTTGACGTAATTCTCAAAGCTGCTGGTGGTTCAAAGCTTGCTGTCGTTAAATTGGTTAAGGAATTGACTGGTCTTGGCTTAAAAGAAGCTAAAGAATTGGTTGATAACGCACCAAGCCCGATTAAAGAGGGCGTAGCCAAAGACGAAGCAGAAGGCCTAAAATCTTCTTTAGAAGAAGCTGGAGCAGAGGTAGAGTTAAAATAAACCCTACCCAACAAACATCACTAAGGCCACGGATTTTTCCGTTGGCCTTAGCGTCGTTTTTAAAACGATAGCAGCATTGCTGTATTAATTTTTGTATAAAACACATTTTTGTTCATGTCTACAACATCTGAAAGACTCAATTTTTCCTCGGCTATACAAACGCCTGAATACCCTGATTTCCTGGACATACAAATCAAATCTTTTCAAGACTTTTTTCAACTTGAAACCAAGTCAAACGAACGTGATAACGAAGGTCTCTTTAACACCTTTAAAGAGAATTTTCCGATTTCCGATACCCGGAATCAGTTTGTTTTAGAGTTTCTCGACTATTTTGTCGACCCACCAAGATACTCCATAATTGAGTGTATTGAGCGTGGTTTGACCTATAGCGTTCCTTTAAAAGCACGTTTGAAATTGTATTGTACAGATCCCGAGCATGAGGATTTCGAAACGATTGTACAAGATGTGTTTTTAGGAACCATTCCATACATGACGCCAAGTGGTACTTTTGTGATTAATGGTGCCGAGCGGATTGTGGTTTCACAACTGCACAGATCTCCAGGTGTTTTCTTTGGCCAGTCATTCCATGCAAATGGAACGAAACTCTACTCGGCTCGAGTAATTCCATTCAAGGGATCATGGATTGAATTTGCAACAGACATCAACAGTGTGATGTATGCATATATTGACCGTAAAAAGAAATTACCTGTTACAACTCTTTTCCGTGCTATCGGTTTTGAAAGAGATAAAGACATTTTGGAGATTTTTGATCTTGCTGAAGAAATTAAAGTATCCAAAGCTGGTTTGAAAAAGGTATTAGGCAGAAAATTAGCTGCTCGTGTTCTCAACACTTGGTTTGAGGATTTTGTAGATGAGGATACTGGTGAGGTTGTTTCTATTGAAAGAAATGAGATTGTTCTAGATCGAGACACGGTTCTTGAAAAAGAACATATCGGTCAAATCGTGGAAGCAAATGCCAAAACGGTTTTGCTACATAAAGAAGATCTTGCATCAGCAGACTATGCAATTATCCACAACACCCTACAGAAAGATCCAACCAACTCTGAAAAAGAAGCGGTCGAGCACATTTACCGTCAGTTGCGTAACGCTGAACCACCTGATGAGGAAACCGCTCGAGGGATTATCGATAAACTGTTCTTTTCTGACCAAAGGTATAACCTCGGAGAAGTTGGACGTTATCGAATGAATAAAAAGTTAGGTCTTGATATTGAAATGGACAAACAAGTTTTGACCAAAGATGATATCATCACCATCATTAAGTATTTGATTGAGTTGATCAATTCCAAGTCGGAAATCGATGATATCGACCACTTGTCAAACCGTCGAGTTCGTACAGTAGGTGAGCAACTTTCTTCTCAGTTTGGAGTGGGTCTTTCAAGAATGGCTCGTACCATCCGTGAGCGAATGAATGTTCGTGACAATGAGGTGTTTACTCCTATTGATTTGATCAACGCCAAGACCCTATCTTCTGTTATTAATTCTTTCTTTGGAACCAATCAGCTCTCTCAGTTTATGGATCAAACCAATCCACTTGCCGAGATTACGCACAAGCGACGACTTTCTGCTTTAGGCCCTGGTGGTCTTTCAAGAGAAAGAGCAGGGTTCGAGGTGCGCGATGTTCACTACACCCACTATGGACGTATGTGTCCAATCGAAACGCCAGAAGGACCAAATATTGGTTTGATATCCTCTTTAAGTGTATTTGCGAAAGTGAATAACCTTGGGTTTATCGAGACACCATATCGTAAAGTCAACGATGGGGTCGTCGATTTCAGTGAAATGCAATATCTCTCCGCTGAGGAAGAGGAAGAAAAGCTATTTGCACAGGCACACGTGTCCAAAGATAAAGATGGAAAAATCAATGTGGACAAGTTGATCGCTCGTTCCGAAGCAGACTATCCGGTCGTTGAGCCATCGCAAGTCGATTATATGGATGTTGCGCCAAACCAGATTGCATCGATTTCTGCATCGCTAATTCCATTTTTGGAGCATGATGATGCGAATCGTGCATTGATGGGCTCAAACATGATGCGTCAGGCAGTGCCATTACTACGCCCACAAGTTCCAATCGTAGGAACAGGCCTAGAGCGTCAGGTCGCTAAAGATTCCAGAGTTTTGATTAATGCTGAAGCAGGCGGTGTGGTGACATACGTTGATGCCAACGTCATCAAAATCAAGTACAATTCTACAGATGAAGATCGTTTGATCAGTTTCGAGTCTGACGAAAAGGAATATCCTTTGGTGAAGTTTAGAAAAACCAACCAAGGTTCTACGATAAACCTTAAGCCAATTGTCCAAGTTGGAGACCGCGTTGAAAAAGGTCAGGTCCTTTGTGAGGGCTATGCCACACAAAATGGCGAGCTTGCACTTGGTCGCAATATGAAAGTCGCTTTTATGCCTTGGAAAGGATATAATTTTGAGGACGCAATTGTGATATCTGAAAAAGTGGTTCGGGATGATATCTTTACATCGATTCACATTGACGAATATGCTTTGGAAGTTCGAGATACCAAACTCGGTAAAGAGGAATTGACCAACGATATTCCAAACGTCAGTGAAGAAGCTACTAAGGATTTGGACGAGAATGGTATGATTCGTGTCGGTGCTGAGGTAAACGCAGGGGATATTCTGATTGGAAAAATCACGCCAAAAGGAGAATCGGATCCGACACCTGAGGAAAAGCTATTACGCGCCATTTTTGGTGATAAAGCAGGCGATGTGAAAGATGCATCTTTGAAAGCACCTCCATCACTTAATGGGGTGGTTATAGACAAAAAGCTCTTTACGCGTATTGTTAAGGACAAGAGACGCCGAACGCAAGACAAACAAGAATTACTTGAGCTCGAGGATGAGTTTGAAGTGAAGTTTAAAGAGTTGAAATCACTTCTTGTTGAGAAGTTATTTTCACTTCTTAATGGTAAAACTTGTCAAGGTGTTTTCAATGACCTAGGTGAGGAAGTCTTGCCAAAGGGGAAGAAGTTTACTTTGAAAATGTTAAACGCAGTTGATGATTACGCTCACTTGGTTAGCGGTACGTGGACTGTTGACAATCATGTCGATGGTTTGGTCAATAATTTGATGCACAATTACAAAATCAAAGAAAATGATTTACAAGGTGCACTTCGACGAGATAAGTTTACCATTTCGGTTGGAGATGAACTTCCAGCAGGGATTTTAAAGCTAGCCAAAGTTTATATCGCCAAGAAGCGTAAGCTAAAAGTAGGGGACAAGATGGCTGGTCGTCACGGTAACAAAGGAATTGTTGCGCGAATCGTACGTCATGAAGACATGCCATTTTTGGAAGACGGAACGCCAGTTGATATTGTACTGAATCCACTTGGGGTACCATCCCGAATGAATATCGGTCAAATTTATGAAACCGTTTTAGGTTGGGCAGGGCAGAAGCTAGGCAAAACCTTTGCAACTCCAATTTTTGATGGGGCATCAAGTGACCAAGTAGATGAAATCTCTAAGGAAGCTGGTATTCCTCAGTTTGGTCACACCTATTTATACGACGGCGGAACTGGAGAACGCTTTGATCAACCAGCAACTGTTGGTGTGATTTATATGCTCAAACTCGGTCATATGGTGGACGATAAAATGCACTCAAGATCAATTGGGCCATACTCATTGATTACGCAACAGCCACTTGGTGGTAAAGCGCAGTTCGGTGGACAGCGATTCGGGGAAATGGAAGTTTGGGCACTTGAGGCCTATGGCGCTTCCAGTACACTGCAAGAAATACTTACGGTCAAATCAGATGATGTGGTCGGACGTGCGAAAACATACGAAACGATCGTGAAAGGGGAGGCCATGCCTAAACCAGGGCTACCAGAATCTTTCAATGTATTGATGCACGAACTTAAGGGTCTTGGACTCGATATACGTTTAGAAGAATAATTAAATCCGTTTAGAAAAAAATGGCAAGATTTAACGACAATCCGCAACCCATCAGTTTTAACAAAATTTCTATTGGTCTTTCATCACCAGAAACGATTCTTGCAGAATCACGTGGTGAGGTCTTAAAGCCCGAAACGATTAATTATCGTACGCACAAGCCCGAGAGAGACGGTCTGTTTTGTGAGCGTATTTTTGGTCCTGTTAAGGATTTTGAATGTGCTTGTGGAAAGTATAAGCGAATTCGTTACAAAGGGATTGTTTGTGACCGTTGTGGTGTAGAGGTTACCGAGAAAAAAGTCCGTAGAGATCGTGTTGGTCACATTAGTCTAATCGTTCCTGTTGCGCACATCTGGTATTTCCGTTCACTTCCCAACAAACTTGGTTACCTTCTTGGTCTTCCTTCGAAAAAGCTCGACATGATCATCTATTATGAGCGATATGTCGTTATTCAGCCAGGTGGAGCGACCAACGAAGAAGGAGAGCCAGTCCAAAAAATGGACTTCCTAACAGAAGAGGAGTATCTCAATATTCTTGAAAAGCTCCCAACAGAAAATCAATATCTTGAAGACTCAGACCCTGAGAAGTTTATCGCGAAGATGGGTGCGGAGTGCCTTATTGAATTATTGAGTCGAATTGACTTGGACGGATTGTCTTACGAGTTGCGCGACAAAGCCAACAATGAAACATCCAAACAACGAAAAACAGAGGCCTTAAAACGCCTTCAAGTTGTCGAATCGTTCCGGGAAGCCAATAAGAACCGCGAAAACCGACCAGAGTGGATGATTATGAAGACCATTCCTGTCATCCCACCAGAGCTTCGTCCTTTGGTGCCACTTGATGGTGGTCGTTTCGCCACGTCTGACCTAAATGATTTATATCGAAGAGTCATTATCCGTAACAATCGTCTTAAGCGTTTGGTCGTGATCAAAGCACCTGAGGTGATTTTACGAAACGAAAAACGAATGTTGCAAGAGTCTGTGGACTCTTTGTTTGACAACACAAGAAAGTCATCTGCTGTAAAATCAGATGCAAATCGTCCTTTAAAATCTCTTTCGGATTCTCTCAAAGGAAAGCAGGGGCGTTTTCGTCAAAACTTACTCGGTAAGCGTGTTGACTATTCAGCTCGATCTGTAATTGTTGTTGGTCCTGAGCTGAAACTATTTGAGTGTGGATTGCCTAAAAACATGGCTGCAGAACTCTACAAGCCATTTGTAATTCGTAAACTCATTGAAAGAGGGATTGTCAAAACGGTTAAATCTGCCAAAAAGATCATCGATAAGCGTGAGCCTGTTGTTTGGGATATTTTGGAGAATGTTATCAAAGGACACCCCGTTTTACTAAATCGTGCTCCCACACTTCACCGTTTGGGAATACAAGCATTCCAGCCAAAACTGATTGAAGGAAAAGCAATTCAGTTACACCCCTTGGCATGTACGGCATTTAATGCTGACTTTGATGGAGACCAAATGGCTGTTCACTTGCCATTGGGACCTGAAGCCATTTTAGAGTCTCAGTTATTGATGCTTGCATCTCACAATATTTTGAATCCAGCCAACGGTTCGCCAATTACGGTACCTTCTCAAGACATGGTTTTGGGTCTGTATTATATGACCAAAGCTAGAAAGTCAACCAAAGAGTATCCAGTCAAGGGAGAAGGTCTCACTTTCTATAGTGCTGAAGAAGTCAATATTGCTTTTAATGAAAAGATTGTTGACCTGAACGCAATCATCAAGGTTCGAGCGAAAGACTTTAATGATGATGGTGAATTGACAAATCAGTTGATTGAAACCACGGTTGGTCGTGTTTTGTTCAACCAAGTTGTTCCTGAAAATGCTGGGTTTATCAATGAGGTTCTCACAAAGAAATCACTTCGTGGTATCATCGGAGATATTTTAAAAGTGACTTCTGTTCCAGAAACCGCTGCGTTTTTGGATGAGATCAAAGAGATGGGTTACTCCTTTGCCTTCAAGGGTGGACTTTCCTTTAGCTTAGGGGATATTATTATTCCTGCCGATAAGCAAAGATTAATCGACGAGGCGAATGGACAAGTAGATGGTATTATTACCAATTATAACATGGGACTCATCACAAATAATGAGCGATATAATCAGGTGATTGATGTTTGGACATCTGCCAATGCAACCCTAACTGAACTTGCGATGAAGCGAATCAGTGAAGACCAACAGGGCTTCAACTCTGTGTATATGATGCTTGATTCTGGTGCGCGAGGTTCTAAAGAACAAATCCGTCAGTTGACAGGTATGCGTGGTTTGATGGCCAAGCCAAAGAAATCGACTGCTGGAGGTGGTGAGATTATTGAAAATCCAATTCTGTCTAACTTTAAAGAAGGACTTTCGATTTTAGAGTATTTTATTTCTACTCACGGAGCACGAAAAGGACTTGCAGATACGGCACTGAAAACAGCAGATGCTGGCTATCTCACGCGCCGTTTGCACGATGTTGCACAAGATGTGATTGTCAATACCGAAGATTGTGGTACCCTTCGCGGAATTACCGTGGAGGCATTAAAGAAAAATGAAGAAGTCGTTGAAAAGCTTGGTGACCGTGTGATTGGTCGTGTGGCTTTATTTGATGTGATCAATCCTAAAGATGGCAAGATAATTGTCGAAGCTGGTCAAGAGATTTTGGATCAACACGTGAAGGTTATTGAGAAATCTCCAATCGATAAGATTGAAGTTCGTTCTCCATTGACATGTGAAGCCAAAAAAGGAATTTGTGCCAAGTGCTACGGAAGAAACCTAGCCAACGGTAAAATGGTTCAAATTGGAGAGTCTGTCGGCGTGATTGCCGCACAATCCATTGGAGAGCCTGGAACACAGCTAACACTTCGTACCTTCCACGTAGGAGGTATTGCAGGAAACATTTCAGAAGAAAACAAACTCATTGCCAAATTTGATGGTACGGTTGAGCTTGAAGATCTTAAAGTTGTCCCCGGAAAAGATGCTGATGGTAATGACGCTCAGGTGGTGATTTCCCGTACAACCGAATACAAATTGGTTGATAGCAAAACGGGCATTGCCTTGAGTAATAACATTATTCCTTATGGTTCATTTATCTCCGTTAAAAACGGTCAGAAAATCAAAAAAGGCGATGAGATTTGTCGTTGGGATCCCTACAATGGGGTAATTGTTTCCGAATTTGCTGGTAAAATTGGATACGAAAACATTCAACAGGGTGTTACCTTCCAAGTTGAAATTGACGAGCAAACTGGTTTCCAAGAGAAAGTAATTTCAGAAACTAGAGACAAGAAACTGATTCCGACTTTATTGATTCAAGATAAAAAAGGAAACACATTGCAGTCTTACAACTTGCCTGTTGGGGCACACATCATGGTTGATGACGGAGAGGCGATTGAAGGAGGTAAAATTCTTGTGAAAATCCCACGTAAGTCTGCCAAGTCTGGAGATATTACGGGTGGTCTTCCAAGAGTTACTGAGCTGTTTGAAGCTCGTAACCCATCAAATCCTGCCGTAGTGTCAGAAATTGATGGAGTTGTTAGCTTTGGAAAAATCAAACGTGGTAACCGCGAAATCATCGTGGAATCGAAAACTGGCGAAATCAAGAAGTACTTGGTCAAGCTTTCCAATCAGATTTTGGTACAGGAAAATGACTTTGTGAAAGCAGGGTTGCCAATTTCCGATGGTGCGATTACGCCAAATGATATTCTCAACATCAAAGGTCCATCTGCAGTACAGCAGTACCTCGTAAATGAAGTACAAGAAGTATATCGACTGCAAGGGGTAAAAATCAATGACAAGCACTTCGAGGTTGTCGTACGTCAAATGATGCGTAAAGTGCGAATTGAGGACTCTGGAGATACTACTTTCCTCGAAAATCAACTCGTACATAAATACGATTTCATCACGGAAAATGACCAACTATTTGGTTGTAAGGTCGTTACTGAGGTTGGGGATTCTGAAAACTTAAAGGCCGGTCAAATCATTACTGCTCGTCAGTTGCGCGATGAAAATTCTTTGTTGGGTCGTGATGATAAGACCCTTGTTGAAGCGCGTGATGCGGTTAATGCAACGGCTACACCAATTCTACAAGGAATTACCCGTGCATCTCTACAAACCAAGTCATTTATTTCTGCGGCATCCTTCCAGGAAACGACAAAAGTATTGAACGAAGCTGCGGTAAGTGGTAAAATCGATATGCTTGAGGGCTTGAAGGAGAATGTGATTGTTGGACATAAAATCCCAGCGGGTACAGGAAACCGTGCGTATAATGATATCATTGTAGGTTACACGGACGAATATGAGGAGCTATTAGCCAAAAAGGAGTTTAATTTGAGTGGAAATGAGTGATTCTAAAAAGAAAAAGGAAATCAACATTGAGCTTGATCAGGAAACCGCACAGGGAACCTATTCAAACTTAGCAATCATCAATCACTCTGTATCGGAGTTTGTCGTTGATTTTATCAACATCATGCCTGGTTCTCCAAAAGCAAAGGTGCGTTCACGAATTATCCTCACGCCACAACACGCCAAGCGTTTTGTAAAAGCACTGAACGATAATGTACAGCGTTTTGAAAATGCTCATGGTGAGATCAAGGATTATGAGCAACCACCAATTCCGCTCAACTTTGGCCCGCCCGGTGAGGCATAAACCATTGTGAAACCCTACTCGTTTGAGTGGGGTTTTTTAATATTCCGAAGTCGCGTGAAATCGTAAAGCGGAGTACTTGTCTTTTGTCATTTGGAGCGAAAAAGCGGAGTCAGCTAAAAACACCATTTGTCCTTGTTTGTCTTTCGCCAAAAACTTGGCTTTGACTCGTGAAAAGTCCATAAATTCAGGGTGAGATGTTTCAGACGCTTCTACCCAACAGGCTTTATGAACATTCAGATTTTCATAGCTACATTTTGCACCATATTCATGCTCAAGTCGATATTGAATGACTTCAAACTGAAGAGCTCCGACTGTTCCAATCACTTTACGTCCATTGAGGTCAAGGGTAAAAAGTTGCGCAACCCCTTCGTCCATCAATTGATCAATCCCTTTGGCCAGTTGTTTGGCTTTCATCGGATCGGCATTGTTGATATAGCGAAAGTGCTCAGGTGAAAAGCTTGGAACCCCCTTAAAGTGCAAGCTTTCTCCACTGGTTAGCGTATCCCCGATTTTAAAGTTTCCTGTATCGTGAAGCCCGACAATATCACCAGGGTAAGATGTAGCAACAACTTCTTTGCGATCTGCAAAAAAGGCATTCGGACTGCTAAACTTGAGTTTTTTGTTGTTGCGAACGTGCAAATAGGGCGTATTTCGCAAAAACGTTCCCGATACAATTTTAACAAACGCCAAGCGATCCCTGTGTTTGGGATCCATATTGGCATGGATTTTAAAAACAAAGCCACTAAAATCTTTCTCATTCGGATTGACCAATCTCTCAGCGCTGTTTTTGGCAAGTGGAGGAGGAGCAATTTCGATAAAGGCATCCAAAAGCTCTTGCACACCAAAGTTATTTAAGGCAGAGCCGAAGAAAACAGGTTGCTGCTCCCCGTTCAAATAGGCCTTTGAATCAAAGGATGGGTATACTTCCGTGACCAACTCAATGTCTTCTCTCAACTGACTGGCTGCTTGTTCGCCGATATGATCGGATAAACTCGGATCATTGATGTTGTCAAAATCAATACTGTCTGAAATTTGGGTTTTGTTGCCCTCGTTAAACAGACGCAAGCGCTTCTCCCATAAATTGTAAATCCCTTGAAAGTCATAACCCATCCCAATGGGAAAACTCAATGGAACCACCTGGAAGCCGAGTTTTTGCTCGACCTCGTCCAACAAATCAAAAGCATCTTTTCCCTCACGATCGAGCTTATTGATAAACACGAGAATCGGGATGTTTCGCATCCGACATACCTCAACGAGTTTTTCAGTTTGCTCTTCCACCCCTTTGGCAACATCAATAACAACAATGACACTGTCAACAGCTGTGAGTGTGCGAAACGTATCCTCCGCAAAATCCTTGTGGCCAGGGGTGTCTAGGATATTAATTTTTTTGTCTTTATAATGAAAAGCCAAAACCGAGGTTGCCACAGAAATACCACGTTGTCGTTCGATCTCCATAAAGTCACTTGTCGCTGTTTTTTTGATCTTATTAGATTTGACAGCACCTGCCTCTTGGATCGCCCCACCAAAAAGGAGGAGTTTTTCAGTCAGCGTAGTTTTCCCAGCATCTGGGTGAGAGATAATCCCAAAAGTTCGACGACGTGCAATCTCTGCTTCAAAATTCATGACGACAAAAATACCACGAATCTTGCGAATAAGAAGTAATTTTATAGTGTTAGCTTTAGCTCAATGTTTATTATACTTTTTGTTTAACTTTAAAACCGATGGAAGAACAAGTGATACTTGTAGATGAGCAAGACAATCCAATTGGGTTGATGCCAAAGTTAGAGGCGCATCAAAAAGCGCTTCTTCACCGTGCATTTTCTGTGTTTATCCTTAACGCAAAAGGAGAATTGATGCTTCAGCAACGTGCCAAACACAAGTACCACTCTCCAGGGCTATGGACAAACACCTGTTGTAGTCATCAGCGCGATGGGGAGACCAATATACAAGCTGGAAAGAGGCGTTTGCAAGAAGAAATGGGGTTTTCCACCGAATTAAAAGAGGTGACTTCGTTTATCTATAAAGCGCCATTCGACAATGGGCTCACCGAACACGAATTTGATCATGTGCTTTTGGGTTATTACGAGGACGACCCTGTGATCAACCCAGATGAGGTTTCGTCTTGGAAATGGATGCCCCTCGAGGAGGTAAAAAATGACATTGACCAAAACCCAGATCGCTATACAGTCTGGTTTGTCATTATCTTTACCAAGTTTTATAAAGATTTAAAACCAGATCAATGGCTGTAATAGTAAGTCGCAAGGCGCATTTCAATGCTGCACACCGCTTGTATCGACCCGATTGGGCCGATGAAAAAAATGAAGAGATTTTTGGCAAGTGCAATAACCCACTTTATCATGGACACAATTATGAGTTGATTGTGCATATCACTGGCGAAATCGATCCATCCACGGGCTATGTGATGGATATGAAAGTTTTGAAAGACCTAATCAAAGCCGAGATTGAGGATGCCTTTGACCATAAAAACCTCAACGAGCAAGTACCAGAATTCGCAAACCTCAATCCCACTGCTGAAAATATTGCTGTTGTGATATGGAATAAATTACGGCCACATATTTCCGCTGACCAGCAATTGGAGGTCACACTTTATGAGACGCCAAGAAATTATGTTCATTATAAAGGATAAGCATGCTATACCCACTGTTTTTTAAGCCAATTTCCAAAGAAAGACTTTGGGGTGGGCGGAAGTTAATGGACTTTCTCAACAAACCCTTTCATGGGAATGAAATTGGAGAAAGCTGGGAATTGTCTGCGGTCTCAGGCGATGAATCTGTCGTTTCAGATGGTCCTTTACAAGGGAAACTACTCAATGAACTTATCGAGGTTTACAAAGCCGACCTGGTTGGGAAGTCTGTTTATGAGCGTTTTGGCAATGATTTTCCAGTTCTGATTAAATATATTGATGCCCAAAAAGACTTGTCGGTTCAGTTGCACCCCCATGATCATTTGGCAAAAGAGCGTCATAACTCCTTTGGCAAAAATGAAATGTGGTACATTATGGATGCTGACCCTGGTGCTCAACTCATTGCGGGTTTTTCCAAAGACACCGATCAAAACGAATATCAACAGTATCTTCAAAACGGTCAGATTGAAGACCTACTTCATTATGAAACCGTAAAAAGAGGAGACACGTTTTTTATTCGGACCGGAACCGTACATGCGATTGGAGCTGGGATTTTACTCGCCGAAATTCAACAAACCTCGGATGTTACCTATCGCATTTTTGATTGGAATCGAACAGATAAAGATGGAAACACAAGAGAGTTGCATACCGAACTGGCTTTGGATGCAATCGATTTTGTAAAGCGGAATGACCATAAAGTTGCATACACAGCAGAATCCAATCAGAGGAATCTTATGATTGAATCACCCTATTTTACAACAGAGATCATTGCGGTTCAGGGTGAGATGAGAATCCAAACCGATCAGTTGGATTCTTTTGTCATTTTGATGGCCGTACAAGGTGATAATCAAATATCGGTAGATGGCACCACTTACGCCTTGCCTTTCGGGTCAACCGTTTTATTGCCGGCTTGCTTGACAGGATTTGCCATACAGGCGAATCAATCAGAAGTCCTGATGGTTACCATTTAAGGAGTCTTAGCTCAGTTTTAGAGTTCCGATACATACTCTGTCAACAACGTTCCATAGCGAGAATTCGCCACATCGTCGGACATGGAAGTTGCAATGGTATCCAGTAAACTTTTTGAAACGTTTGAGAGCTCAGATAAAGCCAAATAAGGTGCAACAACGCTGTTGGCATTATTGACTGCAAAGTTGACAGTAAACAGAATTTTTCTTTTGGATAGATTGGCAGTTTGCTGTTCGACTAAATTCAGACTATCAGCATTTTGACTGATTTGAGCTTGAAGATAAGCAGCAAGGAGATCGAGTTCCTCGTTGTTAAATTGGCGGATAACTTGAAGATAAGCACTGTAGATTTTTTGCGTTGGTGAGCCAGAGACTTCGGCTTTTGTCACATAATCATCTAAAGTGGTTTGGATTGAAATCTCTCCAGCTTGGCCGAAAAAGGGAATTCGATTATCAATATCATCTGTTTGATTTCGATCCAGAAGAATGTAAAACAACTCTGGGTGATCCAGATCGGCTTGTAAAACTACAGCTTCTTCACGACCTAGAAATATTGAGTCGATTGCTACCAAAGCACTGTCTTGAACGCGTTCGAGATAGAGTATCCCTTTTTTGAGGTCTTTGACTTCGACTGTGACTTGCATGTCCTTTTTTGGAGCGGAACAACTTCCCAACAGGGCGATTAAAAATAGCTTGGTAATTGTGTGTTTCATCTCTACAAATATGCAGGAATTAGTTTGAATGATAAACCTTTCTAAAGGTCAAATTTACACGAGGGCCAACTTTTTTTGCAGTTTTTGCAACTTGATGCTTCCAAAAGTGTTGTGTCGCTCCCCCCATGAGCAACAAACTTCCATGTTCGAGCAATAACTTATGCCGTTGTTTGGGGTTATGGTTATGACGAAGATGAAAAAACCGAGGTGCTCCCAAACTCACCGAAGCGATAACTGGATTTTTGCCGAGTTCAGGTTCGTCGTCGGCGTGCCATCCATTGCTGTCTTTGCCATCACGATACAAGTTGAGCAAGACGGTAGTAAAGGAAGCATCACACAATTGATAGATTTTGTTTTCAATGCGTTGCAAAGTTTCCGTCATCGGTTGGGGTGTCATCACGATTCCCGAATAGCTATACGAGTCCAAGGTATGTGCATGTAGCGACGTTAGTCGTGGTTGGGGATGGGTTTTTCCAAATACCGTAATGGGGTCTTGTCGCCATGGGATATGGTGAAACAGGTCTTCAAAATATGGATTGGCCATAGTAGCAGGCAAAAAATCTGGGATATACATGATTTCTGCATCTGGCAGTTGTTGTAACGCAGTATGTCCAATTATGGTGACCATCTACAGTGCATCTTGTTGTTTTTTAAAGTGTAGCATGAGGGAATTAAAAAAACCGAGGATCAAAGCAACCCCAATGACAATATAGAGCAAGGTGAAAATTTTCCCGAAATCGGTTTGTGGAGAAAAATCACCATAGCCAATGGTGGTTAAGGTAATAACTGAAAAATAAAGGGAATCGAGCCATGACCAACCTTCCACAAAATGGTAGATAACTGTACCGAGCCCAATAAAAAAATTAGTGGTGAGCAGTAAACTTCGGTAAGATTTGTCTTTCAAAAAAGAAACAATGCTCGTGAGAATAAACATAAGAACAGAATTAGGATAATTATGTCCTAATTTAAAAAAAAAATCCCTTAACGCTAGGAAAGGTTAAGGGATATAATTGGTTGGAGATACTGTTTATTTGATCAGCTCAAAGCTTCGATTGATAAAGGAAGTGAGTTCTTCCCCTTTCAACAGATTTTGACTCAGTCTTGCGAGATCGACAGATTGCTTAATCAGTCGGTCTTGCTTTTTCTTGGTTTTGGTTTCTAAAATCTGACTCACCAAGGGGTGATTCACATTGACAATCAGGTTGTACATCTCAGGCATATTCCCTCCAAACATACCGCCCCCACCTGTCTGCTGCATCTCTTTCATTCGGCGCATAAACTCCGGTTGGGTAATCATAAACGGCATTGCTTGACTATCCATCGGTTCCAGTTGGACCGTATAGGTCGTTTGTGGTACCACATCTTCAACGAGTGATTTGAGTTTGTTTTGGTTTTCCTCACTCAACTTAGATGGAGTTGTGTCTTCTTTTACAATGAGTTTATCGACTTGGTCAGCATCTACTCTTGCAAAGCTGATATTCTCTTCGCTTGTCTCTAGCTTTTGTAAAAGGTGACCGATAATCGGAGAGTCGAGGAGTAAAACCGTATATCCCTTCGCTTTAGCAGCTTCGATATAGGCGTGTTGTTCATCGACATTTGACGCATAGAGTTGAACGAGCTTCCCATCCTTGTCTGTTTGTGCATCTTTGGTTTTTTCTTTGAGCTCTTCAAAAGTCAAATATTCACCTGATGTGGTTGGGTAGAGTGCAAAATCTTTCGCCTTTTCAAAAAACTTGTCTTCTGAGAGCATTCCATACTCTATTACAACTTTGATATCGTTCCATTTGTCTTGGAAAGATTCCCGATCTTTTTTAAAGAGAGACTTGAGTTTATCCGCTACTTTTCGGGTGATGTAGTTGCTAATTTTTTTGACATTTCCATCTGCTTGTAGATAACTTCTCGAAACGTTCAGCGGGATATCGGGCGAATCTATAACACCGCGAAGCATGGTGAGAAACTCAGGAACAATTCCTTCGACATTATCTGTGACAAACACCTGGTTTTGATAAAGCTGGATCCGATCCTTTTGCACATTGAGATCCTGCGTAATTTTTGGAAAATAGAGAATCCCTGTGAGATGAAAGGGATAGTCAACATTGAGATGAATTTGAAATAAGGGATCTTCAAATTGCATTGGATAGAGTTCTCTATAAAAACTGTTATAGTCTTCATCTTTGAGATCTGTCGGTTTCTTAATCCATGCGGGTGAAGGATTGTTGATGATATCATCAACGACTTCTTTGATTTCCTTGACATCTTCGCCTTCCCCCTCTGTTTTGGTGATTTCTTTGGTGCCCAATTTGATCGGAACGGGCATAAACTTGTTGTATTTCGTGAGCAAGCTGCGAATTTGCGATTCTTCCAAAAACTCTTTCGAATCCTTATCGATGTGCAAAATGATTTCTGTTCCTCGATCAGTTTTATCGTGTTTTTCCAAGGTAAACTCTGGTGATCCATCACAAGTCCAATGTGTCGCTGGCTCATCCTTATAAGACTTGGTAATGATTTCAACTTTTTTGGCGACCATAAAAGCAGAGTAGAATCCGAGACCAAAATGGCCGATAATCCCACTGTCTTTTGCACTGTCTTTATATTGTTCCAAAAATTCTTCGGCACCCGAAAAGGCAACTTCGTTGATGTACTTGTTGACTTCATCGGCTGTCATTCCGACACCCTGGTCAATAATGTGAAGTTTTTTTGTCTTTTTGTCCACTTTAACTTCAATTTGTGGATTACTATACGCAACTTTTGCTTCCCCGATTTGTGTGAGATGTTTGAGCTTTAACGTAGCGTCTGTTGCATTGGAAATCAATTCCCGTAAAAAGATTTCGTGGTCACTATATAGAAATTTCTTAATTAGCGGGAAGATGTTTTCAACGGCAACATTGATTTTTCCTGTACTCATATTAAGTTTAATTTATTAACCATTTACAAAAAAAGTACCACAGTTGTTTCTCTGACAAGATGACACTTTTATAAATTTTGTTGAAATAATTTGGAAAAAGATTAAACACAATATATATTTGGGTAAGAAAGAGTGTTATTCAACTCTCACAAAGGGAATAATAGCTATGAAAAAATGAGTAACACCTTTTCAACAAATTCTTGGTTTGTTTGTTTTTTTGGTTAATTGTTTTAGGTGTGCACTTGCACACCTTTTACTTTTCTATTCAATTCCTTACTTTTAGCAAATGAATAAACAATACACTTCAAAAATCATCGGACTGGGGAAATATGTTCCAGATAATCGTGTTTCCAATGATGATTTATCAGAGTTCATGGACACAACCCACGATTGGATTGTAGAACGAACAGGAATCGAAGAGCGACGTTTTATTCCGAAGGACTCTGCAGAAGGTACAGCTTCCATGGGGGTTCGAGCTGCCGAACAGGCCATCGAACGTGCGGGAATTCACAAAGATGACATCGATTTGATTGTCTTTGCGACTCTGAGTCCAGACTACTATTTTCCTGGGTCAGGAGTGTTGGTGCAAGACTTGATGGGAATCGGTACCTGTCCTGCACTTGACGTTCGAAATCAGTGTTCGGGCTTTGTCTATGCACTGTCTGTCGCAGATCAATACATCCGAACAGGGATGTATGAAAATATACTTGTTATCGGATCGGAACATCATTCGGGAGGTCTCGATCTCAGCACGCGAGGGCGTACAGTCTCCGTTATTTTTGGCGATGGAGCTGGTGCTGCAGTTGTGAGCCGACATGACAATTTGGAGGAGGGCATACAGTCCACTCACCTTCATTCAGAAGGAAAATATGCCAAAGAACTTTCTTTAATTGGTCCGAGCACCAAAAAATGGGTACATGAAGTATTTGAAAACTACGATCCAGATGACATGGATTATCATCCTTATATGAATGGACAACTGGTTTTTAAAAATGCGGTTGTTCGATTTTCAGAAGTGATTCTTGAAGCGCTTGCCAAAAACAATTTAGAGCCCAGTGATATCGATATGTTGATTCCGCATCAAGCCAATTTGCGTATCGCTCAGTTTGTCCAAAAAAAGTTTGGCCTTCGTGATGATCAGGTGTACAACAACATCATGCGCTATGGAAACACCACAGCTGCATCCATTCCGATTGCACTCTGTGAGGCGTGGGAAGAGGGTCGAATCAAAACTGGCGATCATGTGATGCTCGCTGCTTTTGGAAGCGGATTTACTTGGGGAAGTTCGCTGATCAAATGGGTCTAGACCCTTTGGTACGAATCAACAGCAAACCGAAAAAACACAAGGCCCCGTTGAGCGCAAGGATAAAAAAGCCGAAGTCAAAACCATAGGTCTGTAAAGTCCATTGACTAATCCAGTAGCCCACGATTGGCGTACTTACCGCCACCCATGGTACCCGGTGATCTCGAAGCTGAACTTTCGTCAATACGCCCAAAGCGTATAACCCCAGTAGGGGGCCATAGGTATAGCCGGCAAACACAAATAACTTTGCAATCACACTCTTATCGGTAATCAGATAATTAAAAGAAAGAATGACTAAGATAAGAACGACAGAAACCATCAGATGAACTCGCTTGCGTGTGTATTCTTGCTGATCGGCTTGAAGTCGTTTTTCGATGTCGAGCAAATCGATGCTGATACTTGTTGTCAGGGATGTCAGTGCGCTATCTGCACTGCTGTAAGCGGCTGCAATAAGGCCCAAAAGGAAAACAACCGAAAGCCCAAGGCCGAGTTGGGATTGGGTAGCTACGACTGGAAAGAGCTCATCGCCTTGCGCATCAATCCCATTGGCCACTGCATAGGCAGTTAACAAAGCACCCAATAGCAGAAACACAAAATTGACTATCGTCAAAACCACCGTAAACCAAAACATATTTTTTTGTGCATCACGAAGACTTCGGCAAGCAAGATTTTTTTGCATCATATCTTGATCAAGCCCTGTCATCACAATTGCAATTAAAGCCCCAGATATAAACTGTTTCCAAAAGAAATAAGGGCTTTTATAGTCATCGAAGTAGAAGATTTGCGCATTGTCTTGTTGCCCGAGCCATCCAAACAGACTGTCAATTTCCAGAGAGGCCGTGATATAATATACAGACAACCCTAGGGCGATCAACATAAAAAGGGTTTGCAGTACATCTGTCCAGATGATGGTTTTGATTCCCGATTTATGGGTGTAGAGCCAAATCAAGCAAATCGTGGCGATAACTGTAACCCAAAACGGGACACCCATTTGGTCAAAAATAACCCACTGCAACACACTGGCAACGAGATACAGACGAAAGCTTGCGCCTACGATTCGCGATAACACAAAAAAGGAAGCTCCAGTTTTGTAGGTCCGTACGCCAAAGCGAGTAGAAAGGTAGGTGTAGATGGACGTGAGTTTGTATTTATAGTATAGCGGAAGAAGGACAGCACCAATAACAAAATAGCCAACGATATAGCCCAACACCATTTGAAAGTAACTAAATCCAGTAACCTCAACCCAACCGGGAACAGAGATAAAGGTAACCCCCGATAACGAGGCCCCAATCATGCCAAAAGCTACTAAATACCAAGGGGCAGAACGGTTGGCGATAAAAAAAGTTTGGTTGTCTTCTTTTCCCCTTGTTAGTCGGGCAATTCCCATCAACACCACAAAATAACCCAAAAGAATAGAAAGGAGAAGGTAGCTGCTCATCTGTCAAAGATAATTGGATTGCTTCATACTTTCAAATGATTACCTTTGCTACGATGGAATACGCATCTAAATTTGTGCAGCAAGCCGTTGAAGAAATCGCACACCTTCCTGGAATTGGACGGCGAACAGCAATGCGACTGGTCTTGCACTTGCTTCGTCAACCAGAATCGGTCAGTTTGGATTTGTCAGAAGCAATCAGACTCCTACGGACTGAAATACAATACTGTCAATCTTGCCACAATGTATCTGACCAGCCCACCTGTAGCATCTGTGCCAACCCAAAAAGGGATCGGCAGTTGGTCTGTGTGGTTGAAGATGTGCGAGATGTGATTGCCATTGAAAGCACCGCACAATTTACAGGGCTTTACCATGTCTTAGGAGGAAAAATTTCTCCCCTTGATGGGATCGGTCCACAGGAATTACAAATTGGCAGTTTGGTTGAAAAAGTAAAATCAGGAGCAATAAAAGAGGTCATTTTGGCGTTAAGCACTACAGTAGAGGGTGACACTACGAACTATTTTATTTACAAGCAACTCAGCGCACATGATGTGCAGATGTCGGTACTTGCTCGTGGTGTTTCAGTTGGAGATGAACTCGAATTTACAGATGAAATCTCTCTTGGTAGAAGCATAGTCAAACGAATCCCATTTGATGGAACAATCTAAAACGATCGACCTTTCTGTTATCATTGTCAGCTACAATGTGGAGCACTTTTTACACTTGTGTTTGGAAAGTGTTTATGCTGCCACTAAAAATATTCGTGCTGAAGTCATTGTAATCGACAATGCATCTGCTGATAAAAGTGTGGATATGGTGCGAAAACAATTTCCATCAACTCGTGTGATTGCCAATGTTGACAACCTTGGCTTTGGAAAGGCAAACAACCAAGCTGCAAAATTGGCCAAAGGGCGATATCTATGTATTTTAAACCCCGATACAGTCGTCTCACAAAATGCGTTTGAGCAGTTTATCGCGCTACATGAATCAAACCCCAATTTGGGAATTTCTGGACCTCAACTCACCGATGGAACAGGGCAATTTTTACGAGAATCCAAGCGTGGTCTTCCCACGATTTGGGTGGCTGTATCCAAGTCTTTGGGGCTTTTCAAACTGTCGCCCAGTTTGTTTGGGCAGTACTACAACCTACGTCTTCCGCAAAATCAAAGTGGAAAGACCGACGTTCTGGTTGGTGCTTTTATGTTTCTGCGAAAACACCTTTACGATCAGCTTGATGG
>JAKMFI010000050.1 GCA_022425505.1 Flavobacteriaceae bacterium
TCATTATAATTTGAATCTTGTGTTTGCGTTTGCCCCATCATTTCAGTAACGGTGGTTTGCTTGAGCTTGAGTCCAGATTCCACGGCGTAATAGGTCGTTGTCGTTGTGCTTTGTCCTTTCATTTCAAGCGCATAGGCATTTTGGCCATCAATCTCTTCTATGCTAGAAACAGTGATGCTTTCATTTTCCATCATTTTGAGTTCAGGAATGACCCCGATAACAGCTTGCATATCCGCTGCCATTTCTGGCGGGAGATCCATGCTATTGCCCATTTGTTCAACTTTTGCACCAGAGGCATTCACAATTACTATTGCGAGTACATTCCCACCCATTTTGACAATTTGCTTTTGCTCTTCAGCGGTATTGATTGAGATTGCTTCAAGCTCATTACCCATAAAGTTAGCGTTGTAGCTCACTTCAAGGGTGCGAATCGCATTAATTGCGTCTTGACCCCCGATTGCATCGATGTAGTTTGCCAAAATGGATTGTGCACTGACCCCATCTGGTAACTCAAAAGATGCTGGGCGATCAATAACATTACCATATTTGTCGTAATAGCTTACCGGAATAGCGCTTCCATTAAATTGTACTTTTTCCAAATTATCTAATACTTCAGACGCTTTTCCAGTAACAACTACACGAGCTTGATCCACGAGAAAATATTTTTGAGCTACACGCTGAATATCTTCTTTCGTAACATTGTTGATACTTTCTAAATAGGTTGTGTAAAAGTCATCCGTTAGATTTTCTGTCTCGATTTCCAAAGCATAGGCAGCAACGGTGCTTGGTTGCTCAACAGCACGAACAAAACTACCCACGTATTTTGCCTTTGCCCGATTCAACTCTTCATCACTCACTACTTCCTTTTTCATCCGATCGATTTCATACAATAGCTCAACGACCGCACTATCTACAACTGCATTTCTCACACTTGCACTTGCTCGAAAACGGCTAGCAGTATATTTGTTGTTTCCCATGCGCGAATAAGAACCATAGGTGTACCCTTTATCTTCTCTGAGATTCAGAAACAAACGGGCTTCACCACCACCTCCCAAAATGCCATTGGCAATTAACAACGGGAAATAATCTGCATCCTTTTTACGCAAGCTTACTGTATTTTGAACAGACACCTCTGTCTGAACCGCGTTTGGCATATTGACAAAGTCAATTTGAGTACTGCTTACATTGCTTACTTCAGGAACAGCATCGGTCGATAAGTCTCCCTTTTTCCATTTTCCAAAAAGTTTCTTCACTTGTTTTTTCAAATCCCCAGCATCAACATCACCAACAATGACCAAATACGCATTGTTTGGTAAAAAGTAACGCTTGTAAAACGCATCTACATCTGCTAAGCTGACTCTCTCAACACTTTCTTTGGAAACAAACTCGCCATAAGGATGATCTTTTCCGTAGGCAAGCAGGTTTTCAACACGTCGGGCAGCAGTTGTTACACTCTTTTCACTGGACTTAATTCCATCGAGAACGATATCTCGCTCTTTATCAAACTCATCCTGTATAAAATTTGGGTGGAGTGCAGCATCAGCCATGAGCTCTAATACACGACCAAAGTATCGAGAAAGTGAACTCGCACTTGCGCTTTGTGACCCAAAATTAATGGTTGCCCCCATAAAGTCAACTTCTTCGTTAAAGCTGTCTTTGTCGATAGTGGTAGAACCCTTTCCAAGAAGAGCAGCTGTCATGGAGGATACTCCAGCCAATTCACCCTCAGCGATTGGGGCGTTATCCAATGACAAACTCACTGCAGCACGTGGCAATTTGTTGTTTTCAACAATGAGAACTGTCAATCCATTTTTTAGTGTAAAGCGTTCGGGCTCTCCCAGTTGTATAACGGGAGCAGGCCCAGGTTGTGGCTGTTGACTACGATCTAATTGCGCAAATGCGGTAAAAGTCAACAATAATAAGAGGATAGAGAAGGTTTTTTTCATAATTCGTTTTCTTTGGTTTCAGGTAAATATTCGAGTACCAAACGCTGGTTAGGATTTAGGTACTTATTGGCAACATCTTTGATTTCTTCTCTTGTAATCGATCGATAGATATCAATTTCGGTATTGACTAAATTCGTATCATCATAAAGCATGTAATAACGCGCAAGCGAATTGGCAATTCCTTCAATAGAAGCATTGGAATTGACAAACCCATTTTCAATTTTGTTTTGCAATTTTTGATAATCGCGCTCCGAAATCAATTGATCTTGAATTTTGACAATTTCTTCATCCATTTCGCTCACCAAGTCGTCTAGTGTATTATCCCCTAGAGGTAATCCGAAAATGACATACATACTGTAATCTTCTTGAGAAATGTTGAATGCCCCTGTCTGCAAAGCCATTTTTTTCTCATCAACAAGTTTCTTATACAATTTAGAACTAGGTCCATCACTGAGATAAGTTGAAATCATATCCAAAACTCTGGAGTCTCTTTCTGAGAAACCTGGTGTTCGGTATGCATTGATCACAGCAGGAATTTGAATGTTTGAATCATAAGCCGTAGCAGATATGGTTTCCGTTATGGGATCATCCTTCTCGTAATTACGTTCGATATCGGCACCTCTTGGAATATCGCCAAAATAGCCCTGAACCATGTTTTTTGTAGAGGCAATATCAATATCACCAGCCACTACTAAAACGGCATTGTTTGGCACATAAAACTTTTTATTAAAGGCCAAAAACTCATCAAGGGTTGCTGCATCAAGATGCTCCATTTCACCTATGGTCGTCCAACGGTAGGGATGTTTCCTAAACAAGTTTTTCTTTACGTTTTCAAGAAATTTTCCATACGGTTGATTGTCCACTCGGAGCCGTTTCTCTTCTTTGACTACTTCATTTTGGGTATCCACACCGCCTTGTTCAATAATAGGGTGTAACATCCGCTCAGATTCCATCCACAAACCCAATTCTAAGTTATTGGAAGGAAAAACCTCGTAATAATAGGTTCTGTCATCTGTTGTATTGGCATTGTTGGTCCCTCCGTTTTCAGTAACAATAGAAAACCAAGCACCATTTTCAATATTTTTTGTTCCCTCGAAAAGTAAGTGTTCAAAAAAATGAGCAAAACCAGTTCTGTCTGGTTGTTCGTCTTTTGCTCCTACGTGATACATCACAGAGGTTGTCACCACAGGAGCGTTGTTATCTTGATGTAAGATGACGTGTAAACCATTGTCTAAATCGTATTCTTCAAAAGAAACCGACTGTGCAGCACAGAAAAACAATGGAAAAAACAGGACTAGGGTTAATTTTTTTGTCATTGATATAAAAATTAAAAATTAATCCATAAATGTACGAAATAGAGTGGATTATAACACAACAATTCTTTTGAGGGCATAAAAATTGTGATATAAACAGACAAGATTGTATATTTGCAGCCGCTAAAAAGCAAAATAATAAAGTAATGTATGCAATCGTAGATATAGCTGGGCAGCAATTTAAAGTTGCGAAAGACCAAAAAGTATACGTGCATCGTTTGGACGCAAAAACAGGGACAAAAGTTTCTTTTGATCAGGTTTTATTGTTGGACGATGGCGGTAAGCTTACTATTGGCGCCCCTGCTATTGCCAATGCTTCTGTAGAAGCAAAAGTGGTCAAGCACTTAAAGGATGACAAGGTCATCGTATTTAAGAAAAAACGACGTAAGGGATATCGTGTCAAAAATGGACACCGTCAGTCTCTCACGGAAATCGTAATCGAATCCATCGGGACCTCAGCAAAAAAGAAAGCAGCACCTACTGCCAAAGCTGAAAAAGAAGCTGTAAAAGCCAAACCCGCCGCAAAAAAGGAAACTGTTAAAGCAGCTCCGAAAAAAGCCGCTGCAAAGCCAAGTGCAGACTTGAGCAGCAAGACAGTTGCTGAGCTCAAAGCAATGGCAAAGGATGCGGGTGTTTCAGGATATACGAGTTTGAAAAAAGCAGAATTAATTGCGGCATTATCCGCTAAATAAAATATACCATGGCACACAAAAAAGGAGTAGGTAGCTCAAAGAACGGAAGAGAATCGGAATCGAAACGCTTAGGCGTAAAGATTTTTGGGGGACAAAGCGCTATTGCTGGGAATATTATTGTTCGCCAACGCGGTACGGCACATCACCCTGGAGATAACGTATATTTAGGTAAAGATCACACCCTACACGCCAAAGTGGACGGTGTAGTACGGTTTACCAAAAAGAAAAATAACCGCTCGTATGTTTCTGTAGACCCACAACAGTAAACAACACGGTTCTAAAAAAAACAAAACCCCGATGCAATGCATCGGGGTTTTTTGTTTGGTGATATCAAACAGAAATTAGTACCTGTAATATTCTGGCTTATACGGCCCTGCAACAGGAACGCTGATATAATCCGCTTGGTCTTTATCAAGTTCTTCAAGCTCTACACCGAGTTTGTCTAGGTGTAAACGTGCAACTTTTTCGTCCAAATGCTTAGGAAGCATATAGACTTTATTTTCATAACGGTCACTGTGTTTCCACAACTCAATCTGCGCCAAGGTTTGGTTGGTAAAGGAGTTGCTCATCACAAAACTTGGATGCCCTGTTGCACAACCCAAATTCACCAATCGCCCTTCGGCAAGTATGATAATGTCTTTGCCTTCTATAGTGTATTTATCCACTTGTGGTTTGATTTCTACTTTGCTATCTCCATAGTTTTTGTTTAGCCACGTCATATCGATTTCGTTGTCAAAGTGTCCGATATTACAGACAATTGCTTTGTCTTTCATAGCGCGGAAATGCTGCTCAGCAACGATGTCTTTGTTTCCAGTGGCAGTAACAATAATATCTGCATTGGCAATTACGGTATCTAATTTTTTCACTTCAAACCCGTCCATAGATGCTTGAAGTGCACAAATTGGATCGATTTCGGTAACGGTAACAATCGCACCTGCCCCTTGGAATGAAGCGACAGTTCCTTTGCCAACATCTCCATATCCAGCAACAACAACACGCTTTCCGGCGAGCATGATATCGGTAGCTCTGCGCACAGCATCAACCGCTGATTCTTTACATCCATATTTGTTGTCAAACTTCGATTTGGTAACCGAGTCGTTGACATTGATAGCAGGTAATGGCAATGTTCCGTTTTGCATGCGTTCATACAGGCGATGAACACCCGTAGTGGTTTCTTCGGACAATCCTTTGATGCCGGAAGCAAGCTCTGGGAATTCATCAAGAATCATATTGGTTAGATCACCACCATCATCCAAAATTAAGTTTAAAGGTTTACGATCTTCACCAAAAAATATTGTTTGTTCGATACACCAGTTAAATTCTTCCTCATTCATTCCTTTCCACGCATAAACGGGAATGCCAGCAGCAGCTATGGCAGCAGCAGCGTGATCCTGTGTTGAGAAAATATTACATGAACTCCACGTAACTTCTGCACCAAGTGCTGTTAGAGTTTCAATAAGAACTGCTGTTTGAATGGTCATGTGTAAACATCCTGCAATACGCGAACCCTTTAGGGGTTGCGCTGCTCCGTACTCTTCACGTAGTGCCATAAGACCTGGCATTTCTGCTTCAGCAAGTTCAATTTCTTTTCGTCCCCATTCCGCCAAAGCTATGTCTTTGACCTTATATGGAACATAAGATGTAGTTTTAGTAGCCATAGTTGTATATTTGAATCTTAGCAATTTGCTGACAAAATTACGGTATTCCATGCCCATTTACAAACATCAACAAGTGAATTCTATTGCGAAGCTCTCGGTTTGGCATATCACTGAGGATGAACAGAGTTTGACTAAAAACATATCCTTAACAACTCATTGTAATCAACGTCTCCAAGCAATGTCTCATAGCAATCAACGTAAAGGATTTTTGGCTGTACGCTCTTTAGTTGAAGCTGCTGGTCTTTCTCTCGATCAGCTTCGGTACACCACAGACGGGAAACCCTATATTGAGCATGGTCCACATTTATCGTTTAGTCATACCAGGGACTTTGCTGCGGTAGCCATTGGCAAAGCACCCATCGGGGTGGACGTAGAACGTCACCGAGTCAAGGTCAAACGTGTCGCAAAAAAGTTTGTCAACCCTGCTGATCAAGCTCCTCAACAAACTATCGCTGAGCTAACCGACCTGTGGTGTGCAAAAGAATCCATGTATAAAGCCATCTCTATACCCGGAATTCGATTTAGCAAGGACATTTTTGTTGACCTATCGACACCCAAAAAGGAGATTGCAATTTATAGAGACCAAACCTATGATCTTTTCCGTTATGCATGGCAAGGTCATAGTTGTGCCGTAACCATTAAAAACCAAGTATGAATATTTCTGTAGAGCTTACATTTACGCCATTACACGACCAATACAGAGATCGGATCAAAAACTTTATTTTGGACTTGCGAAATGGAGGATTTACGATTTCAGAAACCCCGCTGAGCACCCAACTATATGGTTCTTACGATGCCCTGATGCCTTTTTTGATGAAAACCATCAAAACAGCCCTGGGCAAAGAGGAAAAGGGAATCATGCATCTTAAAATTTACAACGCTGACCGCAGTAACTATGTCTCCGATTTTTGAATCTCTTTTTGCGCAATACGCCACCTATGAACCTCTTGATATCACCCTAGAGATTACGGGTGTTGTTTTTGGCTTGCTAAGTGTTTGGCTTGC
>JAKMFI010000053.1 GCA_022425505.1 Flavobacteriaceae bacterium
AATTCAACACCGTCCGACTCATCAGCCGCTTTGCATCTTTTGTAATCGGTGTTGCTGTTTGTGCTTTTTTTGTGATTCAATCTGTTTTTTCTGGGCTTCATGATTTTGGGCTTTCCTATTCTAGCTCGCTTGATCCTGATCTGAAAATACGCGCTGTTGATTCTGCTTCATTTGTGTTGGCAGACTCTGTAGTTACACAACTCGAAAAAATAGAGGGTGTCGGAGGGAGTGCTCCTGTATTTTCCCAAGAAGTCGTATTGAGATTTGAGCAACAAAACAAGTTGATTTCCCTTCTGGGTGTTGACGATCGCTTTGATCAGTTATTTGCTGTAAGCGGTCAAATTCCTGTTGGGCGAATGGTCTCTGACGCTGGTGAGGAAGTTCTATTGGGCTATGGTACTGCCATTGAGCTCGGCGCTGGTCTATATGACTATGATGGCTTTGTCGAGTGTTTACTGCCAAAACAAGGGCTTATCAATCCGCTTGATCCTAATCCTTTTGTGTCGCAATGGGCAACCAATGTTGGCTTGTTTCAAATCAGCGAAGAGGTTGATTATGGTTATGCCTTTGCTCCAATTCGTTTTGTCAGAAACTTGACAAACGCTTCTGCTGACACCTATACCGAAATTAACATCAATCTCGTTGAGGGGGCAAAAGTAAATGATGTGATTGGTGGGGTTCAGGCTACACTTGGGGCTTCGTTTGAGGTGATTGAAAAAGAAGCATTGAATCCAGCGCTCTACCGTATGCTTCAAACTGAACGAATCGCTATTTATCTGATCCTTTCACTGGTGCTGATCATTGCGTTGTTCAATGTTGTGGGGGCTGTTGTGATGATGGTTTTAGACAAGCGCGAACAGCTTCAAACTCTCCATGGAATAGGTTCTTCCGTTCGTGAAATTCGAAATATTTTCTTTTATCAGGGCATGCTTCTCAGTGGAGTTGGAGGGGCTGTTGGGCTGCTTATTGGGGTTGGTGTTGTCGTTGCGCAATTCGTTGGTGAGTTTATTTTGGTTCCGGGAACACAATTGCCATACCCTGTTCGTTTTTCGTTTGAAAACCTTATGGCTTTGGTGGTAATTTGGGTGGGGCTTAGTGTTTTGGCCGCGTGGATTGCATCTGCTGTTGTGCGCCCACGGCTTTTGCACTAGAACGATAATTCCGCCTCTCCAAAAACAGACTCAACCTCGTCAAAAACCGCAAAAACATCTGCAGAATCGTCAGAGGTGACCATTTGTTGTCGGTATTCTTTAAAGTGAGGGATTCCTTTGAAATAATTGGTGTAGTGGCGACGTGTTTCAAATACCCCCAATTTCTCTCCCTTCCATTCAATGGACATTTGCAAGTGGCGTCTCGCCATCTCGACGCGGTCTTTTATGTTTGGTGGTGGCAGGTGCTGACCCGTTTCAAAATAGTGCTTGACTTGTGCAAAAAACCAAGGGTTTCCAATGCTTGCCCGGCCAATCATCGCGCCGTCTAATCCAAACTCGTCGCGCATAAGCACCGCTTTTTCTGGACAATCTACATCGCCGTTTCCAAAAACTGGGATGTGCATCCGGGGGTTGTTTTTTACCTCCGCGATCGGATGCCAGTTCGCTTCCCCTTTATACATCTGTGCCCGTGTACGCCCATGAATGGAAATCGCTTGCGCTCCCACATCTTGTAACCGTTCGGCAACCTCAACAATATGTATGCTATCATGATCCCATCCCAAGCGCGTTTTGACGGTGACCGGCAGTGCGGTTCTATCGACAATGGCTTTGGTTAAAGACACCATTTTTGGAATGTCTTTTAAGATCCCTGCTCCTGCCCCTTTGCAGACTACTTTTTTGACTGGGCAGCCATAGTTAATATCAATAATATCTGGCTTTGTCTTTTCGACGATGTCAACCGCTTGTAACATCGAATCTAGGTTTGCGCCAAAAATTTGAATCCCTACGGGTCGCTCTTTTTCATAAATGTCGAGCTTCATCACACTTTTAGCGGCGTCTCGAATCAGGCCTTCACTCGAGATAAACTCCGTGTACATCACATCTGCACCCTGCTCTTTACAAAGCGCGCGGAAAGGTGGATCACTCACGTCCTCCATCGGCGCAAGCAAGAGTGGAAAAGGTCCCAAGTCGATGTTTCCGATTTTGGCCATTAGTCCGCGTTTGGTTGATAACGGTTTTCGATTTCTGATGCGATGTCTTCGTCAAAAACTGCATCTACTTCTCCGTCGTTTAAAATATATACCCGTGGTGGGCTTTCGCCGATCAAATCAAAAAAGGTGTTGACGTCGATTTCGGCATACGGAAAAGCACTATTTGTCATTTGCTCAAACTGCTCGACCGTTGTTTCCCCTTCTTTAAAATAGAGTGCATAGGTGTCGGGAAGTAGATTCTCTTTTTGAAGTTTTCCAAGCTCCTCGCTCAATTCTTGACAGTGTTCACAATCCAAATTGAGAATGGCAATCATTTTCTCCCCCGATGACAAATCCGTTCTGCCTGAATAGGTAAAAGAGGTGTAATCGTTTATTGGAAACTCCTGTTGGTTCGGAACTGGTAAAAAACCCCACATAGAGGAGATAAGAACTGCGGCACCCCCTAAAAGAATGGTTTTATTTGTTGGTTTTGAGTCGCCTTTGATCCACAACCAAACCGAAACCGCTAACATCAATACATTTTTAGCAATCGATTCGGCGGGCGACATGGAAATCATTTCTCCAAAACACCCACAATTTTCTGTGTCCCCGATGGCCCACAAATACCCAAGATGAAGGGTAAACCCAACCAACATCAAACTGGCAATGGCCATCAACTGCTTGGTGTAATAGGGAAGAAGCATAAGAAGTCCTAGGGCAAACTCAAACCCGATAAGGAAGCGCGCCGCGTGTTGGGCTTGACCCCTGCTTGACAACAACCCTTGATCGATCAGGGTGATTTCGAAAAAGCCAGGGCCGACAAACTTGGTGTATGCGGAAAAGATAAACACAAGCCCAAGAAGAATGCGAAAAGCGTTTTTTGTGCGTTTCATCGGTTCAATTTTTTTCAAAAATAATCTTTATTCGCATTTACGGGGTGCAATTAAGTATCTTTGTTATCCTTTTGACTCGTTGATGAAACACATTCGGAATTTTTGCATCATTGCCCATATCGATCATGGTAAAAGCACCCTGGCTGATCGTTTGCTCGATGCAACTGGTGCGGTTACTGAACGAGAAAAGCAAGATCAACTTCTCGATAATATGGATTTGGAGCGTGAGCGTGGGATCACGATCAAGTCTCATGCGATTCAGATGAACTATACGCTCGACGGTCAAGACTATGTGTTTAACCTCATCGATACGCCTGGTCACGTGGACTTTTCTTATGAAGTTTCTCGCTCGATTGCTGCCTGCGAGGGTGCGCTGTTGGTGGTCGATGCCGCGCAGAGCATTCAGGCACAAACCATTTCCAATTTGTATTTGGCTTTAGAAAACGACTTGGAAATCATTCCTGTTCTCAACAAGGTCGATTTGCCTTCTGCAAACCCTGAAGAGGTCACCGATGATATTGTTGATTTGTTGGGTTGTCAGGCAGAAGAGGTGATTCACTGCTCTGCAAAAACAGGTTTTGGTATCGAATCTATTTTGGAAGCTATCGTAGCCCGTATTCCTTCTCCTGAGGGGGATAATCATGCCCCCTTGCAAGCTCTTATTTTTGACTCCGTTTACAATCCGTTTCGTGGGGTGGAAACCTATTTCCGTGTCATGAACGGTCAAATTACCAAAGGAGACCGGATCAAATTTATCGCTACTGGAAAAGAGTACAGCGCCGATGAGGTCGGTTCGCTCAAGCTCAAACAAGAACCACGAAAGCATGTAGTGACGGGTGATGTGGGTTACTTGATCACAGGAATTAAAGAGGCCAAAGAGGTCCAGGTTGGAGATACGATTACCTTGGCCGCAAGCCCCACAGACTCACCGATTGATGGTTTTGAAGAGGTCAAACCCATGGTGTTTGCGGGGATTTACCCTGTTGATACCGAAGATTATGAAGAGCTCAGAAACTCCATGGAGAAGCTGCAGCTCAATGATGCATCTTTGGTCTTTCAGCCAGAGAGTTCCGCTGCACTTGGCTTTGGGTTTCGCTGTGGGTTTTTGGGGATGTTGCACTTGGAAATCATTCAAGAACGCCTCGAGCGAGAGTTTGATATGTCGGTGATTACAACCGTTCCCAACGTATCCTATCGCGCCTACACCAAAAAGAACCCTCATGAAATCGTGTTGGTCAACAATCCAACAGACCTCCCCGACCCTTCGATTCTCGATCATGTGGAAGAGCCCTTTATCAAGGCATCAATCATCACCAAGGCCGACTATGTCGGGAATGTGATGAGTCTGTGTATTGAAAAACGTGGACAAATCACAAATCAAACCTATCTCACTCCTGAACGTGTAGAGTTGTCCTTTGATATGCCCTTGGCAGAAATCGTATTTGATTTTTACGATCGGCTCAAGTCGGTTTCGCGTGGATATGCCTCTTTTGATTATAGCCCAATCGGGTTGCGCACTTCCAAGTTGGTGAAGGTAGATGTTTTGCTCAACGCTAGTCCTGTCGATGCCCTATCAGCATTGGTGCATACCGACAACGCTTATACACTCGGAAAGAAAATGTGTGAAAAGCTCAAAGAGCTGATTCCAAGGCAGCAATTTGATATTCCGATTCAAGCGGCGATCGGTGCAAAAATCATTTCACGCGAAACCATCAAAGCGGTTCGGAAAGACGTAACCGCTAAGTGTTATGGAGGAGATATTACCCGAAAGCGAAAACTCCTTGAAAAGCAGAAAAAAGGGAAAAAGAAAATGCGCCAAGTCGGTAATGTCGAAATCCCACAACAGGCCTTTATGGCTGTGTTGCAGTTGAACGACTAAACACTTTTTTTGTACCTTCGGACAAAGTCCTGTCTTGCAAAAACCTACAAATCCTTTTGAAACGCGGTTTTTTCGGTGACGTTTTTTGTTAACGGTCTTAAACAAAGTCAATCCCCATGGGTCATGCACTCCAAATCGTATTGTTGTCGAGAGGAGATTCGTCTTACGCTACACTCCTCAAAGATGAAGCCTTGCTCTATCAAAAGAAGTCTGGGCTTGAGGTTGCTTTTTTGCTGATCCATGAGCTTGCGGAGCTACCTACCATTCTTGATGATTCCCCTCAAAGGGTCTTATTGGTTGAGGGGCTCGATTGGGACAAACGTACTTTGCTGCAGCTAAAACCTGAATATCCGAATCTATCGCTTGTTTTGGTTTGTATAAAACCGTTGTGTTTTGAGGTGTCCGCTTACAGTGAGCTGTTAAAACCACACGGCATTTGGCATGTTGAGGATTTAAAGCCAAATTGCTTTTCGCTGTTTCTTGCCCAAACACTCGAACATCCACCTTGTTTTAGCCCCAAAGTAGCTTCCCTCTTTCAAAATGCCCATTTGGCTGTCAATGACTTTGATAAAAAGCTTCTGGCTTGTTTGGACCAGGGCATTCACAATAAAGACCTCCCAAAGCATTTGTCTGACTCTATGTCCACCATAGAGCGTTCAAAAAGGAAACTCAAAGCATTGTTTCATGTTGAAGAGCTTACCGACTGCGCCTTGGTAAACAAAGCACGTGACCATGGGTTTTTGCGATAGATTTGACGAATTTCCCTCAAAAGTTGACGGAAATCCGTCGGGTTTTTATAAAACGCTCTTTTACCTTGCAGTCAAAGCATGTTCCGTGCTTTTAAGGCGGTAAACGAAAGGCCATAAAGAAGTGGACACAACACTTAAAAATTTTTAATTTATGGAAATTAAGGGTTTAAAGGAGAGTTTAATTTTACTTGCTTTCTCTTGCCTCATGTTTTCGTGTACAAAAGACAATTTTGAAAGCATAGGGGTCGATCAACATTATGTGGATTCTTACAACGAAATAACAGAGATTCTAAGTTCAAAATATGGCATAGAAACTGAGGTGCTCAATAAAGACCGGTTTGCATTTAAGCACCAAAATGAAACATATATTACTGTTAAATCTAGTGCTGATAAAGTGGTTCTTTCTGGCCCTCGTTTAAATAATGAATTTATTGAGTTTCCTAAGTTAACAAAAGAAGGGGGGCTCGTGTATCCTAGTGCGCTTGCTTTAGTATAGCCTTGCGAAGAGCATTCCTCAGATGAAAGTTTTTTACGAGTGTTTCACGACAGAATGGAGTGAGTTTTGTAGTGATTTTATCTCTTGTGCAGCTCAGATTACTAACCCAATATTTGTTGCGATTGCTATCTCTATTCATTGTGCTGATTGTGGTGGCTCTGAAAGTTCAGGGGAAAGCTCGGACAATCATGAACAACATCAATAAATCAAAAAAGTGAGGTACAAAAGAAATTTGCTGCTTATTGTTTGTTTTGTTCTTGGGCTTGTGGGGGTTGTAATTTCGTCTATTTTGAAACTGGGCGGCAACAAAAATGCAGAAATTGGTCTAGGTGTATCATTAGTGGTGGAGGCCGTATGCCTGTGTCTATTTTTACTCTACAATCTAAATTTTCTAAAACATCTATTGGGCAAAAAAGAGGGGGGAGAGTAATTTAAATGTTAAAACTGAATATAAAATGAAAACAATTTTCAAATTAATGACAGGTACTCTTATGTGTACAACATTGTTTCTCTTCTCTTGTAGTGAAACCCATGATTCTTCCATTGAATCCATAGTGAATGAAATGCAAAGAATTGCTAATACTGAAAATAAAACAGTATATGCTACCATAACTCTTGATGAAAACAATAGATTCATTGCTAGTAAAATTGAAATGCTTTCTGAGTTTGAGAGGGGTTTTGCCGAAGGGTTTTCTGGTAAGACTTTGAGTGAGTCCATTACTGTTTCTTGTAGTGATGGAAATGACACTCATTGTGAGGGTAGCGGTTTTTCGCTTTACAAGTGTATAGGTAATGTTATAAATGATTGTCTTGATGGAGTAGGGTGTGTGGTGGAGGTTTGCTATGTTGGGGTGGTTGTTGAACCTGAGAAGAAATAGCCCATAATAAAGTGCTAAATGACATTTAACGGGACGTTATTGCAAAAATAACAACCAACGATCTTCGTTTGCTTCAACGGTTTTTTTATAGTTTCATTGATTTAGTGGGTCGGTGAGTTTATGGTTAAGCAACTAAACCCCTAACCTTTATTTTCCCAACCTCTTTTGTTTCGTAAATTTATTTAGTACTTTTCAATTGAAATGAAAAGTAAGACAAGCCTTGTTCGCACATTGAGTTTGCCATCCGCCATCGCGATCAGCATCGGCGGTATGCTCAGTGGTGTTTTTGTGTTGCCGGGTGTGGCTTTTGGCATCACAGGGCCCTCTGTCTCTTTGGCGTTTTTGGTCGCTGGAATTTGCATAATCCCCGCTGTGTTGTCCAAAGCCGAGTTGGCAACCGCTATGCCCAAATCAGGGGGAACCTATGTGTATATCGATCGTGCGTTTGGCCCTCTTTTTGGGGTCGTTTCGGGAATTGGTCTCTGGTTGTCCTTATTGCTCAAAAGTGCTTTTTCTTTGGTGGGGTTAAGTGCTTATTTGTATGTCTTGGTCGAATTGGATTCGCTCTATACCACTATCGTGGCGATTGTCTCCCTGCTTTTGGTTTTGGTGCTCAATCTCTTTGGAGTTAAAAAAGTAGGAAACGCCCAACTCGCTATTGTTGGTATTAGCGTTACCTCTTTGGTGGTGTTGATTGCGGTTGGATTTAACAGTGTAAGTGTCGTTCCGCCAACAGAATTTTTATCGGATGGTACCCTTGGCTTTTTTGGTGGGGTTGCCTTTTTATATATCTCCTATGCGGGAGTAACCAAAATCGCTGCTATTGCTGGTGAGATTTCTCAGCCAGAAAAAAATCTTCCGCGTACCATGATTATTTCAATGCTGCTTATTATGGCTATATATGTTTGTGTGTCGATGGTGCTTGTGCGTTTTGTCGATGGTGCTGCCCTATCTACCGACATCCGACCAATCTATACCGCCGCAGCCGAAATCGGTGGTCCCATTGCGGGATATGTCGCTGGAGTTGTGGGGGTAATGACTCTGCTCTCCATGGCCAATTCGGGTTTACTTGCCTCTTCACGCTTTCCTTTTGCCATGGCACGCGACGGGGCTTTGCCTACGGTTTTTAGTTCGATCAGCAAACAATATTTGACCCCTGTTTTTTCAATCATCGTTACTGCAGTTGCAATTGCTTTGGCCATTATCTTTTTGGATGTCGTGAAAATCGCCAAGCTTGCCAGTGCCTTTAAGGTACTGATGTTTGTAGCCGTCAACCTTGCAGTGATTGTGTTTAGAGAAACGAACGCCCAATGGTATCGTCCCAAATACAAATCGCCTCTTTATCCTTTTGTGCAAATCTTTGGAATTTTGAGCGGCTTGTTCTTGCTGGCTTTTCTCGGGATTCAAGCGTTGTTGTCTGTTTTGGCTGTTTTTGTCATTGGCTTTTTGGTGTTCTTGGCCTATGGGCGAAAAACCAACCGCAGTGGTTTGTTATCAAACTATGGGATATTCTCGTTCCTTTTTCGAGGAAGACGCGCTGGGACTTCAGAAACAGAGCTCGATCAGGAAGAGGTTATTGAAGGGGTTTACAGCTCCGATTCTCAAATCGTCGTTCCCTTACTCGGTGACGAAACCTCACCCGAAATGATCGTTGAAGTGGCTTCTTCGATCAACCCTAAAGATAGTGTGAATGCGATCAACGTCATAGAGGCGCCCGACCAAACCTTTTTGGAAGATGTGAATCTGATCAGCCCCAAAGATGAATCTGTCAAAAGGCGTATTTTGTCTCTTCGGGAATCCAAAAACACCAAAGTTACCTTTGAGAGTCTGCCCACGCATGATGTGGTCAATACCATCAAAAACATCACTTCGGTACAGAAATGTGAGTGGTTGGTGATGGGATGGGGAGGCCGTGAAAACACTGGTATTTTGGTTCGAAACCCTGTTGGGTGGGTCATCAAAAACATCAATGCCAATCTCGCGTTATTTAAAGACAATGGGGTAAGAAATATTTCAAAGGTTGTGCTGGCCGTCCGTCCAGGACGTGAAGGGAATAAGTTTATCCGAGTTGCAGATTATATTTGTAAGTATTACGGCGCGAGTTTAACGTTGTTAAACGTCATTGGTAAAGATGCCAAAAAAAGTGTAGAGTCAAAACTACACGACGATAACAACCGCTTGTTAAAAGGCCTATCCCGTGAAGAAAATAGTGTGGTCGTAAGGAGCAACGATGTGGTTGGTGTGATTTCTGAAGTGTCTGCCAGTTATGATTTACTCATTATCGGATCGCAGGAAAAAAGTGCTTGGTACAATGTTTTGCTCGGTCTAAAATCGGATCGATTTGTCAAAAACTCTGTTTGTTCAGTTTTGCGGTTAACCATAAGAGATTAACATGAACCTATTCCCAATCGTTGCGGGTCGTTTCAAACTTGACGGTGGTGCGATGTTTGGTGTTGTGCCAAAGTCGATCTGGCAGCGCACCAATCCTGCAGACAAAGACAACCTGATTGATTTATGTGCGAGGTGTTTGTTGATTGAGTCAGGTGATCGATTGATTCTGGTCGATACGGGAATGGGCGACAAACAAAGCGAACGTTTTTTTAATTACTACAAACCTTGGGGAAATGATAATCTTGTCGATTCTGTCATAGGTGCTGGTTTTCATCCAAATGATGTTACGGATGTCTTGCTAACCCATTTACATTTCGATCATTGTGGGGGGTGTTTTACTTGGAATGCTGACCGCACTTCTTTTGTTCCTGTATTTCCAAATGCGGATTACTGGTCAAATGAGTCTCATTGGCAATGGGCCACCCAGCCCAACCCACGTGAAAAAGCTTCCTTTTTGAAAGATAACCTAAACCCGATTCAAGAGTCTGGTCGTTTGCGATTTATTGAAAAAGGGAACGACAATCCTTTGGGTCTAGACCTTCTTTTTGTAGATGGGCATACGGAAAAACAAATGTTGCCGATAGTGGATTGGAAAGGGGAAAAACTTGTCTTTATGGGAGACCTTATCCCTACTGTTGGCCATATTCCCCTACCCTATGTCATGGGATATGATGTGCGTCCGTTACAAACGCTTGTTGAAAAGTCTGCTTTTTTAGATCTTGCAGCTGAAAACAACTATTTACTTTTTTTGGAACACGACCCAAATACCCCTTTGGTGCGGGTTCATCAAACAGAAAAAGGGGTCCGCTTACAGACGTGCCACCAGTGGAACGAATTTATTTAACTTCAATCTTATTATGAAACATCTTATTTTACTTTTATGTGCGTTTTCCTTTGCGCAATCTCCCTATGCAGGCTATTGGCAACAGGAAGTCGATTATGTGATGAACATCCATATGGATGTGGAAACATTTCGATATAGCGGAACACAACAGCTCACCTATACCAACCACTCTCCCGACACCCTTTCTCAGGTCTTTTACCACTTGTATTTTAACGCTTTTCAGCCGGGGAGTGATATGGACATACGTTCCAGAACCATCAAAGACCCCGATCCGCGGGTTGGGGACAGAATCAGTAAACTCAACGATGACGAAATTGGTTTTTTACATGTGAGTGATCTTGAGCAAGATGGATTGGCCGTTGCTTATGAGGAGGAAGAAACCGTTTTGGTTGTTGAACTGGCTACGCCTTTACTTCCTGGGGATTCTACTGTTTTGGATATGGTTTTTGAAGGCCAGGTGCCTGTACAGGTTCGCCGGAGCGGGCGGAATAATAAAGAAGGGGTTGATCTTTCAATGACACAATGGTATCCAAAATTGGTTGAATACGACAAAGACGGTTGGCACCCCAATCCGTATGTTGGTCGTGAGTTTCATGGAGTTTGGGGTGATTTTGATGTATCCATCACCATTGATCGTAACTTCGTAATCGGTGGGACTGGTTACCTACAAAATCCTAAAGAAGTCGGTCATGGGTATGCGAAAAAAGTAAAAAAATCAAAGTCCAAGACCTTGACATGGCGTTTTGTTGCGCCAATGGTTCATGATTTTGCTTGGGCAGCGGACCCTGATTTTATTCACGATATGATTTTAGGCCCAAATGATGTCGAACTACACTTCTTCTACCTCAACAATCCCGATATTCTTGAAAAATGGAAACAACTCCAAGGGGATACTGCTAAAATGCTGGCTTTTTTTAATGAAAACATCGGAGAGTACCCTTATAAACAATACTCTGTTATTCAAGGAGGAGATGGGGGAATGGAATATCCCATGTGCACCCTTATAACTGGGGAGCGGGAGTATAAAAGCTTGTTTGGCGTAACCGCTCATGAATTGGCGCATAGTTGGTTTCATCACTTGTTGGGTACCAATGAAGCAAAATACGCTTGGATGGATGAAGGGTTTACTTCTTTTTATGATATGCTTTGTGAGTCCGCAATCTTAGGAACAGATGAACCGTATTCCAGTTTTTATAGTCGCTATTATCGGCTTGTAAATTCTGGTGTAGAGGAACCCTTAACAACTCACGCAGACCGGTTTCAATATAACTTTGCCTATGGGATTGCTAGTTATTCAAAAGGTGCTGTGTTCCTCGCTCAACTTGGATATATTATTGGTGCAGACAACCTCAGAAAAACGATAAAAAGATATTATGAGGTGTTTAAATTTAGTCATCCCACACCGAATGATTTTAAGCGGATTGCGGAAAAGGTTTCTGGCATGCAACTGGAGTGGTATCTCAACGACTGGGTTCGCACAACGAATACCATTGATTATGGTGTTCAACAAGTTGAAGAGAAGGGCCAAAAAACAAAGATTACTTTAGGGCGTATTGGGAATCTGCCGATGCCTGTTGAGGTGTATGTAGAAACGATTGATGGATCTACTTTTTATTACTATATCCCATTACGGATGATGCTTGGAGAAAAGTCGTTTTTCAATCAAGAAGTCACTAAATTAAGTGATTGGTCTTGGGCGAATCCAACCTATCAATTTGAAATCGAAAATCCTTTGGCTGATATTAAGATTATTCAGTTGAATCCAACAGGACTTAAGGCGGATGTAAATCCAAACAATGATATTTACATGATAGAATAATGGCTTCTTTTCCTAAACAAATACGCATTACAAATGAATCGCAACTTCAAACGCTATTTGATTCAGGAAAAAGCATTTCTACTGGTGGAATTACGTTAAAATACATCCATAGTCAGACCGAATTTAAAGTTGGTTTTTCTGCACCAAAACGCCTACACGCAACCGCTGTTACGAGAAACTTACTTAAACGAAGAATGCGAGAATCCTTTCGGCTGCAAAAACATGTACTCGGCGATTCTTTCTCTGGAATCGGCTATTTTATTTATACTAAAAAGGATGTAAAAAGCAGTAGTGAAATTTTTCGAGCGTTTACAACGCTACTGACGAAGTGGAAGGATTCCGAAACATAGCAATGTGAGGAATGCCGTCTTCAAGATAAGTATCACCAACAGAAACAAAACCATTTTTTTGATATAATTTTTCGAGATGATATTGGGCAGAAATTTTTATCTCTGTTTGATCTCCTAATTCTTTGATCGAGCGCTTTACGAGTTCATCACCTAATCCTAACCCACGATGTGATTTTTTTACCACAGCTCGACCAAAAGAATGTTGATCAAAATAATCGCCTGGCTTGAGAAGACGGCTGTGAGCGACTAAGAGATCCTTGTCATAACCCAACACATGTTTTGCTTTCTGATCCTTACCATCAATATCTTGGTAAACACAATCTTGTTCTACAACAAAAACCTCTGATCGCAATGCAAGGATTGAATATAAAATATCTGTTGTGATTTCACTCCAGTCATATATTATCCAATCGACTTTCATGTGTCTATTTTTTCGATTCTTCTTTGGTGTCTTCCTCCTTCAAAATCAGTAGATAAGAAAATGTCAATGATTTTTTTTGCTTGTCCTAATGAAATAAATCGAGCAGGTAAACTTAAAATATTGGCGTTATTGTGCTGACGTGCTAAAACGGCAATTTTTGAATTCCAACAAAGAGCAGAACGGATACTTGTGTGTTTGTTTGCCGTCATGTTAGCGCCATTTCCACTACCACAAATGATAATGCCAATATCAGATTTATGACTAGAAACATCCTCAGCAACAGGGTGGATCGTATCGGGGTAATCCATGCTATCTTCATCATCGGTTCCGTGGTTGATAACAGTGTGCCCTTGTGTGGTTAAGTAAGAAAGTAATTCTAACTTATAATTTGTTCCTGCGTGATCGTTGCCGATAGAAATATTCATGGGTTTTGTTTATCACAAAATTAGCTAACTTTTTTGTTCATAGAAATGTTTATAAACTCAGGGTTATCAACAAGCTTTACCTTTTGTGTGTTTTTCGAATGTTTTGTTGTTTTTAACTGACATGTTTTAAACATAAATTACTTTGTTATAAACAACTATTATAAGAAGGAAAATTAGAGTTATCGTAGATATTAACAAGCTATTATAATCATATAAATTTTATATAAAAAAGAAAGATCATAATGATAAATATAATAAAGTTGATAATTCACAAAATCTTTTAATCCGTTCAAGATTTAAAGTTCTAAATTGCATTTTCTAAAGCATGGGAAAAAAACACACTACAAAAGATGCGATTCTCAACATTTTGATTCAACAAAATGGAAGCCCACTTAATTACAAACAGATTTGTAGCCGTTTATCAATTCATGATCCAAGCGGAAGAAATCATATCGCCAAATCTTTAAAAAAATTAAAAAGCAACGGGCTTATTCAAGAACAAGGAAAAGGAAAGTACTTTATTAAACCTCCTTCACATCTTCATCATGGAACTTTAGATGTAAACAGTCAAGGGAATGGATATCTCATTTCGGATGAGTTTGTGGATGATGTGTTTATTGATAGGCGTCATTTTAATAAGGCATTTCATGGCGATACCGTTTCCTTCACAATCATGCAATCAAAAGGAAAACGTAGAAAACAAGGAGCTGTTGTCCATATCATTAAAAGGCAAAAAACACAATATGTTGGGGTAATCGAAAAATTTGATGATGGTTTTTCGGTACAACCGAAGAACATCAACCTTCCTTTTTTATTATCAAAAGAAAATATAGGTAAAGCGAAGTTGGGAGATTGTGTTTTGGTTTCCATACAAGAATGGAAACGAAAATCCAATTATCCACAAGCTGTGGTCAAAGAAATTTTAGGTACACCCGGAAATCATGAAACAGAAATTCATACCATAATGGCGACCCATGGATTGCCATGGAATTTTAATAAAGAAATCGACGAGTATGCAATGCAACTCAAAACAGAGATTGGTAAAGATGAAATCGCTGCACGCCGAGACTTTCGAAATGTCTTAACTTTTACCATTGACCCAAAGGACGCGAAAGATTTTGATGATGCGATCTCTTTCAAAACCCTTTCAAAAGATTTATTTGAGGTTGGTATTCATATTGCGGATGTTTCTCACTATGTTCAACCAGGAAGTGTACTAGATAAAGAAGCATATCAAAGAGCCACATCGATATACTTGGTGGATCGAGTAGTTCCGATGTTGCCAGAGAAATTATCAAATCAAATATGTTCACTTCGACCAAATGAAGAAAAATTAACGTTCTCAGCAGTTTTTGAAATCAGTACTGCTGGTGAAGTGAAATCTGAATGGTATGGTAAAACAGTGATTTTATCAGATGCGCGCTTTGCTTATGAAGAAGCGCAACACATGATTTCTTCAAAATCCAAGACAATCCCATCAAAGATTTCCTTAACATCAGCAGAATATACCGTCAAGGAAGATGTTTTTGAAGCTATTCAACACTTACAAAATATCGCATCTACCAGAAGAAAAAAACGACTTAAAAACGGAGCGATCAATTTTAACAAGCAAGAAGTGCGCTTTGATTTAGATGATCAAAACAACCCAAAAACGGTCTTGGTAAAAGAAAGTAAAGCAGCAAATCACCTGATCGAAGAGTTTATGCTTCTCGCAAATGAATCTGTAGCCACCTACATCGGCAATCGGAAACAAGCGCCTCCTTTT
>JAKMFI010000062.1 GCA_022425505.1 Flavobacteriaceae bacterium
GAATTACATTTCATTTTCTGGACCATTTTTGACAATTGCGGTTGTTTTGTTTGCGATATCAACCATGATTTCGTGGTCGTACTATGGTTTGCAATCTTGGATGTTTGTGTTTGGGAAAAGTAAGTTATCAGATTATACCTACAAGATTTTGTTCCTCTTGTTTATTGTTATTGGTGCTGCGGGAGACATGTCTGCGGTTTGGACTTTTTCAGACGCGATGATTTTAGCACTTGTTTTTCCAAATATGATTGGTTTGTTCTTCTTGTACCCAAAGGTCAAAGAAGAATTGCAAAGATATCTAAAAGCTGTACGAGCTTAACCAGTAAAATCAATACTGTATGCCCCAATTTTCGCAATGGACACGTCCACAAAGACGTGGTTTACTTTTTTTAGCAAGGGTATTTGTTGTGGGACATTTTCTACTGTTTTTTGCAAACCAAGAGCAACAGTATACAACACTTTTACGTCCTCTACCTGATCATCTTATCGCCAAGCGAGACTCTCTACGGGATCAATCGCCGAGGAAAGACACCATCTATCCTTTCAATCCCAATCGACTCTCAGCGTGGCATGCCTACCGCTTGGATTTGCCAAAGTCCTTAGTGGATACCATTCAATCTCGAGTTGCTCAGGAAAGCTATTTTCAAACCGCCCAGGAGTTTAAAGAATTTGCTGGCATAGCAGATCAAAAATGGCAATAAATTGAACCATTTCTCCGATTTCCAAAATGGCAAACTGGACATCATGTAAAGAAAACGAAAAGACGTAAAAAACAACTCAATTCTGCCACAACGGAAGACTTACAAGCAGTCTATGGAATCGGACCTGTATTGGCCGCTAGGATACTGTCTTCTCGACAAGAACTCAATGGCTTTTTGGTCAAAGATCAGCTGCAAGATATTTGGGGGATTGACACGCCTACCTTGACAAATCTTTGGGAGTCATTTTCGTTGGATTCTGTACCCAATCATTCGATTGATATCAACACAGCCACGATTTCTGAGTTGGCAAAAAACCCCTATATAAGTCCCAGCTTGGCAAGTCGCATTGTGGCATATCGGACTTTTCATAAGGAAAAAATCAGTTGGAAATCGATTGCAGATAAATTTGAACAGGATTCGATACGCATTGCTAGAATTGCCTTATATTTGGAATAAAAAATTGCTAAAATGAATACGGATATTGCTTCCTATGATATGAAAGAAACGGCTACAGAAACAAAACAACTTGTTGCAGACTCTGCACGTGATTTTGCTCATCAGTTCATCAAACCACACGTGATGGATTGGGATGAAGCGCAGCACTTCCCTGTCGATGTGATGAAACAAGCGGGCACTTACGGATTCCTCGGGATGCTTGTTCCAGAAGAATATGGCGGTTCTGGTTTTGGATATCATGAATATGTTGCTATGGTACAAGAAATTTCGAAAGTTGATCCTTCTATCGGCTTGTCGATCGCAGCCCACAATTCATTGTGTACCAATCATATTTTAAAATTTGGTTTATTGTCTCAGAAATCACGTTGGTTGCCTAAGTTAGCTTCTGGTGAATGGATTGGTGCTTGGGGTTTGACGGAGCACAATACGGGTTCCGATGCAGGTGGGATGAACTCAACTGCTGTTCAAGACGGAGATCATTGGATCTTGAACGGAACAAAGAATTTTATCACACACGGCATTTCATCAGACGTGGCTGTTGTGATTTTTAGAACAGGCGAAAAAGGGGACAGTCACGGAATGACTACCTTTGTGATTGAGCGTGGTACACCTGGATTTTCATCTGGAAAAAAAGAGGATAAACTCGGTATGCGGGCCTCAGAAACTGCTGAACTGATCTTTGATCAATGTCGCATTCCAGACGAAAATCGCCTTGGCGAAGTTGGAGAAGGATTTATCCAGTCGATGAAAATTTTGGACGGAGGTCGAATTTCGATTGCTGCATTGTCTTTGGGAATTGCTCGTGGTGCCTACGAAGCGGCACTTCAATATGCAAAAGAACGCGTTCAGTTTGGAAAGCCAATCAGTAGCTTTCAAGGGATATCCTTTAAACTTGCGGACATGGCGACACAAATAGAAGCGGCAGAGTTGCTCACCCAACAAGCAAGCCAAATGATCAACGAAGGCAAAAAGATGACCAAACAAAGTGCCATGTGCAAATTGTATGCTTCCGAAGCCTGTGTACATATCGCCAATGAAGCAGTACAAATTTTTGGAGGGTATGGCTATTCTAAAGAATTTCCTGTCGAGAAATTTTACCGCGATGCAAAGCTTTGTACAATTGGAGAAGGCACTTCTGAAATTCAGAAAGTTGTGATTGCCAAGCAAATTTTAAAATAAACAGTTGCCGACTTGCAAATTAAACTTATATTTGCGTCCAATACTAAAGGAAGGAGGTCGTAGCTTATGTTAATTATACCAATTAAAGACGGAGAAAATATCGATCGCGCGCTCAAGCGTTTCAAAAGAAAATTTGATCGTACAGGCGCAATGCGACAACTGCGTGAACGCAAAACGTTTACAAAACCTTCTGTAGCACGTCGTGCTGTGGTTCAAAAAGCGCAGTACATCCAAAAACTTCGAGACAAAGAGGAAATCTAAACCTCCAATTTAGGAACAAAAATATTGCACCGAACATGAGTTTTTACTAACTTGTGATCGGTGTCTTAGTTTTGTCTATGTCCTTATCAGCTTTTAACGACTACATCAGATTGGAGAAACGATTTTCTCCACATACCCTAAACGCATATCAAAAAGACCTTGAGCGCTTTGCGGCCTATTGTGAATCGCACTACCAACTGACAAACTTGGCGCAAGTTGAATATCCCATCATTCGGGAATGGATTGTGCATTTATCATCTACGGGGCTTAAGAGCCAAAGCATCAATAGAAAATGTTCTGCTCTAAAGAGTTACTTTCGGTTTTTACAAAAAATAGGTGAGATCGATCAGTCTCCAATGCAATTTCACCGTCAGCTCAAAACGACACCAAAATTGGTAGTGCCTTTGACAGAAAAAGAGTTTCGTGCAGTGATTGAGATGTATGACCATAGCCATTTTGAAGGCGCCCGCGATGCGTTGATTCTTGAACTTTTGTACACAACTGGAATGCGACGTGCGGAGTTGCTTTCATTGACCTTGGATGCAATTAATCGAAACAACCAACAATTGCAAGTCGTGGGGAAGCGAAACAAAACCCGGATTATTCCTTTGTTGCCAAAGGTTATATCACAAATGGATGGCTATTTAGCTCATCGTAATCAAATTGAAAAAGCCAAAGGATCCAAGTGGTTGTTTGTCAATCGGAAAGGAAAGGAGCTCAACCCATCGCATATCTATAAATGTGTGACTACCTATCTCGCCAAAGTCTCTACTAAAGAGAAAGTCAGCCCGCATGTATTGCGACACACCTTTGCAACGCATTTACTCAATCGTGGCGCAGACATCAACAGTATTAAAGAAATTTTGGGACATAAAAGTTTGTCTTCGACTCAAATCTATGCCAAAGTACAACTCCCCAAAATGAAACAGGATTATCTAACCGCCCATCCACGCGCCTAGTCGCAGGGCATAAACAGTAGCGTTATGAAAATAAATATCCAAACCGTTCACTTTTCCATGAATTCCAACCTACAAAAGTATATTGACAAACGATTGTCAAAGCTCAGCTTGTATTACAATCGTATCGTGAGTGTTGACTTGTATTTAAATCTCGACAGCCAATCAAGTCAGGCCAACAAATCCGTTGAGCTACGTGTAAATATCCCTGGAGACGATGTGGTGGTTGGCAAAAAAAGCGAATCGTTTGAAAAGTCGCTCGACATGGCTGCCTCTACTGCCGAACGGATGTTAAAACGGCGAAAAGAAAAAGCGCGGATTTAATAAACAATTTTTGATTCAAAAATGCTTTGAATAAAAAAAAATAATTAGATACATTTGCAAACCGCTTTCAAGCGGTAGTTGCCGATGTAGCTCAGCTGGCTAGAGCAGCTGATTTGTAATCAGCAGGTCGTGGGTTCGAGTCCCTCCATCGGCTCAACTAAAGTAGATCATTGACATTTTGGGGAGATACTCAAGCGGCCAACGAGGACAGACTGTAAATCTGTTGGTTTTTACCTTCGCAGGTTCGAATCCTGCTCTCCCCACAATCGAAAGTTAATAATGCGGGAGTAGCTCAGTTGGTAGAGCGTCAGCCTTCCAAGCTGAATGTCGCCGGTTCGAGCCCGGTCTCCCGCTCAACAAGGTCATGCCAAACGACCTGCACTGCCGATGTAGCTCAGGGGTAGAGCGTTTCCTTGGTAAGGAAGAGGTCACGAGTTCAAATCTCGTCATTGGCTCACTAATTTTCAGCTACTTACACAATAATCCATCATTTTTTGATTTCATAAACAAGCTTTAAACCAACTGCTTTTTTGTCTCTTGGGCTATTTTTAATACGAGTATAGCGCCTATATCTTTGAGAGTTTTAGCAGTATGTACCCCTTCATTGTTTTTTTAAGGAAACATTTCATAAATAAGAAGCCTTAATAAAAAAGCATCTTTCATTATTTATTACACGAGTCTTTGTTTCATGTTCATTGCGACAACAATATGGCGATTTCATAAAGTCTAAAATTCGATCATGTTAATGATTCTGACAACTTGTAAATCTACCCCATTGGATTTTTCGACTTGTAAGAAGTAAAAAAAATAGAAATTTTATGATTAGCTTAGGTTTTGTTAGGAATAAATAATTATATTTGCGCTCATTTTAAAAGCATAAACTAAAGATATTATGGCAAAGGAAACTTTTGATCGGTCGAAACCCCACCTAAACATTGGTACAATTGGACACGTCGATCACGGAAAAACAACCCTTACGGCTGCAATCACTAAAGTATTAGCTGACGCTGGATTCTCTGAGGCGAGAAGCTTTGATCAGATTGATAATGCACCTGAGGAAAAAGAAAGAGGTATTACAATCAATACTTCTCACGTAGAATATCAAACGGCAAATCGCCACTATGCACACGTTGACTGTCCTGGTCACGCCGACTATGTAAAAAACATGGTTACTGGTGCTGCACAGATGGACGGAGCAATCCTTGTCGTTGCTGCAACTGATGGTCCAATGCCACAAACGCGCGAGCACATCTTACTTGGACGTCAGGTTGGCGTTCCACGTATTGTTGTATTTCTAAACAAAGCTGACATGGTTGATGACGAGGAATTACTTGAACTCGTCGAGATGGAAGTACGTGAGTTGTTAAGTTTTTATGACTATGATGGTGACAATGGTCCTGTTATTCTTGGATCTGCTCTTGGCGCTTTAAACGGTGAGCAAAAGTGGGTTGACTCAGTCATGAAACTCATGGAAGAGGTTGATAGCTGGATCGAATTGCCAAAACGTGATGTTGATAAAGATTTCTTGATGCCAATTGAGGATGTATTTTCGATCACTGGTCGTGGTACTGTAGCAACTGGTCGTATTGAGACTGGTGTTGCAAACACAGGAGATGGCGTTGATATCATTGGGATGGGAGCTGAGAAATTAGACTCTACAATTACTGGTGTTGAGATGTTCCGTAAAATATTAGATCGCGGTGAAGCGGGTGATAATGTAGGTATTTTGCTACGTGGTATCGAGAAAACTGATATCAAAAGAGGTATGGTAATTTGTAAGCCTGGCTCTGTTACACCACACGCCAAGTTCAAAGCTGAGGTATATATCCTTAAAAAGGAAGAGGGTGGACGTCATACGCCATTCCACAACAATTACCGTCCTCAGTTTTATGTTCGTACAACAGACGTTACTGGTAACATCAATCTTCCTAGCGGAGTTGAAATGGTAATGCCTGGTGACAACCTTACTATCGAAGTAGATTTGATTTCACCGATCGCATTAAGCGTAGGTTTACGATTTGCTATCCGTGAAGGTGGTCGTACTGTAGGAGCTGGTCAGGTAACAGAAATTCTAGACTAAAAACATTTATACGTTCATTATATAAGGTGTCATGCACATGTGTGACACCTTTGTAACAGTTTTAATTAAGGTGTATCGGACTTCGTTAAGTTAGGTACAGAAGCGCGAACACCAACAGAGACGGGTTTAGCTCAGTTGGTAGAGCACTGGTCTCCAAAACCAGGTGTCGGGAGTTCGAGCCTC
>JAKMFI010000075.1 GCA_022425505.1 Flavobacteriaceae bacterium
TTCCATATCAAATAAGGAATTAACAATTATTGAATATCGATAATATTATCAGTTGCTATATAAATCATTACAATTGTGAGTAAACCCACCCATCAACTTTTTCTTCCAACAATGCCAAAGGAATACATCCCGTTTCTAGAACTTTTTCATGGAAAGTACTGATCGAAAAAAGATCAGCTAGTGTCTCACTGGCATTTTCTCTTAATTCAAGAATTTTGAGCTGCCCAATTTTATAGGACAATGCTTGTCCGGGATTGGCCATATATCGTTCAATTTCAGAAATAATTGCAGCTTCTGGCTCTGCCTCATTCGCCAAGGAATACGCGATAGCGTCTTCCCGAGTCCAGCCTTTGGTGTGTAGTCCCGTATCAACAACAAGTCGGATTGCACGATGCATTTCTGCACTGAGCATCCCAAAATATTGATATGGGTCGTCATACAATCCGAGCTCCTTTCCTAGGGATTCGCAGTATAGCGCCCAGCCCTCACCATAGGAGCTGTACCACAGTGTTTTTCTAAAATCAGGCAAGGCAGTGTTTTCTTGCTGTAAAGCGATTTGGAAATGATGCCCGGGAATCGCTTCGTGCAAAAACAGGTCCTCGTCTGAAAAGATATTGTATTTGGTTACATCTGGAATGGGCACATAAAAAATCCCTGGTCTTGTACCGTCTAGTGACCCTGGGCTGTATTCTGCACTTGCCGATTTTTCACGGAACGCTTCTGTACGACGCACCTCAAAAGCTGTTTTTGGTTGGAGTGAAAACAAACGATCTACATTGGCTTTCATCTTCTCATAAATCTCATTGAAGTTGTCTATCACTTGCTGCGGGTCATTGAAGGGGACAAGTTGGGGTAGAGTTCTCACATGATTGAAAAAGGCATTTAAATCTCCACCAAAACCGACTTGTTGTTTGACTTTTTTCATTTCAGAGCGTAAACGAGCGACTTCATTCAAACCCAACTGATGGATTTCATCAGCGCTCATCGTGGTTGTTGTGTAGAGCTGAATGGCATAGTCATAATAGTCTTCTCCAAATGGATAGGCGTCAAATCCACTGCTCATCCGGCCTGCTTCCATGTATTCACCAGTCATAAAGTCATGGATTTGCAGATATGCTGGCTTTACTTTGTCTTCGATCATGGTGGTGTACGCTGCCGTCAACCGCACCTTGTCTTCTTCTGAAAAGCTTTCTGGAAGTTCGCGAATTGGACCATAAAACAAATGATCCTCTAAATCTGTAAGCGCAATGCTAGCAAGTTGGGGAACAACTTTTTTGATCAGTGATTTTGGCAATACAATCTCCTTTTTGATTCCCTCTTTCATTCGCTGCTCAGCGGTGTTTAGCCAAATCAAATAATCATCGACACGCTTGAGCCAATTCTCATAATCTTCTACGGATGTAAAGGGTTGTGCGCTACTTCCACCAGCCAATTGACCAATCGTTAATTGGAGTGTCCACATCTGATTGATTGGCAAGTGATGGGTTGGGAATCCCAATCGTTTGAGATTGATATCACATTCCCAAGCAAGCACTTTTTTACTCAACAAATCGGTTTCGCTTAAACTTCCTTCATCAAGAGAATTGAGTTTTTCAAGCGTAGAGGAGTAGAACAATTTTTCTTGTGCCATAAATTCATCTGAAAGCGAATTGGGCAAATAGTCGTTGTACCTTTTATCGCCTTGGTAGGTAGCACTCAGCGGATAGAGTTGTAACGCTTCCTGGTGGTAATCGTCCATCAGTTGGTGGAGTTGATCTGTTGGGCTAGGGGTGCTACACGAAAAAAAGATGAGTGTAACTGCAATTAAAGTTTGATAAAGTTTCATAGATAAGTTCATTAGAATTCGACTTTGAATTTACAATTTTTTAGGCAATAGCTATGGCTTTGCTATGCGACCAGAACTGTGGTCGTGATTTGCTCCTGTTACACTGGACAACACATTGATTTTATTCTCCGTTCTCAAGAGTCCTAAAAGTGCAAAGACAAGTGCCTCTTTATAATCCACAATCGTGTGATCGGGGATTTCCAGAAAACAGCTTGTGTGCTTCTGGATTTGATCGATGAGAAAACGATTGTAAGTGCCACCACCAGTGACCAAGCATTTGACTGCTTTGCTTTTTGTCAGCGACACGCCAATTTGAAAACCAATGTGTTTTGTGTAAGTGTGTAGCACCGTTTTCTCGTCGTAGTTTAAAAGTAAAGGTAATAGCTGGGACTCTGCAAACTCTCTAGCCAAAGATTTGGGCGGATTGAACTCATAATAGTCTATAGTGTTCAACTCGTTTAGTAATGATTCATCACAAGTTCCTTTCTGGGCGAGCAATCCCTGATCATCGTATTCATAGCCAAGTTTTTGGGCAAAATGATTGAGGATGAGGTTACACGCTCCGATATCGTAGGCAATACGACTGTTTTGCATATCAAAAGACACGTTGGCAAATCCGCCCAGATTTAAACAGGCATCATAAGCATTTAAAAGAATAACATCGCCAATTGGAACCAAGGGAGCTCCCTGTCCGCCCAATACGACGTCTTGGGTTCTAAAATCATAAACGACTTGGATTCCGGTGTGTTTGGCAATTTCTTCTCCTGATCCAATTTGTTTTGTGATCCCTCGATCGGGTTGATGAAATACAGTGTGTCCGTGGGAAGCAATCAAATCAATAGGGGGGAGCGAATGTGTATTGATAAAGTCGGTAATCTGCTCTGCTAAAAACACGCCATATTCTTTGTCAAGTGCATGGACTTCAGTTGTCGTTCCAAAGAATGCGTTTTCGAGTTTGGATTTCCATTCAGGAGAGTAAGGAACCGTTTGGGCAGCAAGAATTTGAAAGTCGTTGTGATTGTCAGCAAAACGGACACAGCAAAGATCGAGCCCATCCAAAGAAGTGCCACTCATCAGTCCTAGAACAACAGACATTGATTTACGAATTGACCTGAGCGGATAAGTTTGCGATCGTAGCCGTTGGGTCAGATGCTGAAAACACATAGCTACCTGCAACCAAAACATCGGCACCTGCAGCTACCAACTGACTTGCATTTTGATCGGTAACACCCCCATCGATTTCGATCAGTGTGCTTGCCTTGTTCTCATCGATTAGCGTTCGTAGCTCACGAACTTTTTCATAAGTAGCTTCTATAAACGATTGGCCACCAAAACCAGGGTTTACGCTCATCAAACACACCAAATCGATATCTGCAATGATGTGCGATAGGGACGCAATTGGCGTGTGAGGGTTTAGCGCAATACCGGCTTTCATTCCCGCCGCTTTAATTGACTGCAAAATCCTGTGTAAGTGCGTACAGGCCTCAGCGTGAACGGTCAGCACATAGGCTCCCAAATCGGCAAAGGTTTGGATGTAGCGATCGGGCTCAACAATCATCAGATGTACATCAAGTGGTTTTGTTGTATGCTTTGCCATTGATTTGATCACTGGCATTCCAAAGGAGATATTTGGAACAAAAACCCCATCCATAACGTCCAGGTGAAACCAGTCTGCATCACTTTGATTTACCACTGCAATATCTTGCGCTAAATTGCTAAAGTCAGCAGCTAATATGGAAGGCGTAATCAGCTTTTTGTCACTCATTACCCGAGGTAGGTTTTCAGTATTTTACTTCTGGATGTATGTTTTAATCGACGGATTGCCTTTTCTTTAATTTGACGAACGCGCTCGCGAGTCAAGTCAAAGGTTTCTCCAATTTCTTCAAGCGTCATCGGGTGTTGGTTACCCAGTCCAAAATAAAGACGAACCACATCAGACTCTCTTGGCGTTAGGGTTTCAAGAGCACGGCTGATTTCTGTTCGCAGTGACTCGTGCAACAACTCACGATCCGGGTTTGGCGATTCCCCACTTCTAAGGACATCATATAAGTTGGAATCTTCACCCTCTACGAGTGGCGCATCCATGGATACGTGACGACCTGTATTTTTCATTGATTCCTTAACGTCAGAGACCGTCATATCGAGTTCTTTCGCAATTTCTTCAGCAGAAGGCATCCGCTCATGGGCTTGCTCTAGGTATGCATAGGTCTTATTGATTTTGTTGATCGACCCAATTTTGTTGAGGGGTAAACGCACAATTCTCGACTGCTCTGCGAGTGCTTGTAGAATCGATTGACGAATCCACCAAACGGCATAAGAGATAAATTTAAAACCACGTGTTTCATCAAATCGTTTTGCAGCTTTGATCAAACCCAAGTTCCCTTCGTTGATCAAGTCGGGAAGTGTGAGACCCTGATTTTGATATTGCTTGGCAACAGAGACTACAAATCGCAAGTTTGCCTTTGTCAACTTCTCAAGTGCAATTTGGTCTCCCGCTTTGATACGTTGGGCAAGTTCTACTTCCTCTTCGGCTGTAATCAAATCAACCTTTCCGATTTCTTGTAGATACTTGTCAAGTGAAGCGGTTTCCCTGTTGGTAACCTGCTTTGTAATTTTCAGCTGTCTCATCTTCTTATTTTACAATGGTTATACGATGAGACAAACCAAAAGGTTACAAAAATTCAATTATTTTTCGAGGTGGAGTAAAAAAGCGTATGATAAGGCAACTTCTTTATATCGTTTAAAACGACCAGAAGCACCACCATGACCGACCTCCATATTGCAATCCATCAACAATAAATTGTTGTCTGTTTTTGTTGCTCGGAGTTTGGCAATCCACTTGGCGGGTTCCCAATATTGCACCTGACTATCCCAATAACCGGTTGTAATCAGCAGATGCGGATAGTCTTTTGCTTCGACATTATCATAGGGAGAATATGACTTCATATAGTCGTAGTATTCCTTTTCTTTTGGGTTCCCCCATTCGTCAAACTCAAAAGTCGTCAGTGGAATCGTTTCGTCGAGCATGGTAGAGACCACATCGACAAAAGGGACTGCCGCAATAGCACCATTCCACAGGTCGGGTGCCATATTGATCACAGCACCGATGAGCAAGCCACCTGCACTACCTCCTTGCGCATACAAATGATCAGTGGAGGTGTAGCCCTCGTATACCAAATGACTCCCAACGTCTATAAAGTCATAAAATGTGTTTTTCTTCTTTAACAGCTTTCCATCCTCGTACCACGAACGACCTAGATTCTGCCCCCCACGAATGTGTGCAATGGCAAACGTAAAACCACGATCTAGCAAACTCAATCGCGCCGAACTAAACCAAGGGTCAATCGTGTTGCCATAGGAGCCATAGCCATAGAGAAGCAAGGGTTCGTCGCCTGATTTTTCAAAGTCTTTGTGATAGACTAGCGAAATCGGAATTTTTGTTTTCCCATCTCGACTTGGCGCCAGAATACGCTCTGAACGATAGTTTTGCGAATCGAATTTTCCACCCAATACTTCATCCTGTTTTTTGAGTGTTTTTTCTTTGGTATTTAGCTCGTAATCATAAATCGATGTTGGGGTGGTCAATGAACTGTATCCAAAACGAAGTTGGGTTGCGTTGAACTCTGGATTTGCAGAAATCCAAGCAGCATATGTTGGATCCTCGAAAGAGATATAATGCTCGGCCTGATCTTCCCATTGGATGATACGAAGGCGCGTAAGTCCGTTGTGCCGCTCATTGACAACAAGGTGATCCGTAAAAATTTCGATGTCTTCTAGCAACACGTCATTGCGATGCGCAATCAGCTCTGTCCAATTTGATTTTTGTGGACGATCAACGGGGGTTTTCATCAAACGGAAGTTTTTGGCTTGATCGTTTGTGATGATGTAAAAATCCTCTTTGTAATGGTCAACAAAGTATTCGAGGTCTCGTTCCCGCGGGTGAATCACTTGCCATTTGCCATCTGGGGTATTGGCATCCAAAAACTGATACTCTGTGGAAAGCGTTTGGCTAGCCCCAATCATCAAAAACTCCCGTGATTTGGTTTTTGAAATCCAACACGAAAAGGTCTCATCGGTTTCTTCATAAATGAGTTCATCCGCACTGACGTCCGTTCCCAATCGGTGTTTGAAAATCTGATTTGCACGCAGCGTTACAGGGTCTTTTTTGACATAAAAAACGGTTTTGTTGTCATTGGCCCAAGTAATTCCACCAGTTGTATTTTCGATTTTGTCATCGAGAATTTCTCCCGTTTCTAAATTTTTAAAATACAAGGTGTATTCCCTTCTGGACACCGTATCTACGCCATAGGCAAGTATGCGGTTGTTTTCGCTCACACTTCGCCCGCCAATGGAATAATAGGCAAATCCCTCAGCCATTTTGGGAACATCGAGCATCACTTCTTCATCGCTGTCCTCTACAGCTTTTTTCCGACAATGATAAGGGTAGTCTTGTCCTTGTTCGAATCGGGTGTAGTAGGTGTAGCCATTCACCGTAACGGGAACCGAAGAATCATCTTGCTTGATTCGACCAATGATTTCTTCATAGAGGGTTTCTTGCAGTTTTTCGGTGGGCTTCATCACCTGTTTGCGGTAGTCGTTTTCCGCATGGAGATAATCCAGTACATCCTGCGTCTGACTGTCTGCTTGTTCGGCTTCTTTTTGCGCATCACTCAAACGCATCCAAAAATAGGGATCCATGCGTTTGTCATCGTGAATTTCTAAAGTCTTTGGGACTTGTTTGGCGATTGGTGGTTGTTGCATTTCAGTTGTGCATTGTGTGCTTACGAGCACAAATATAAATAGAGTGATTTTTTTCATGGTCTTATTGTTAATATTAAGTTTTAATATCCACTGACTTGTCCGTCTTTTCTGCTTTCGGAAGCACCGCGATACACTTGGTTTTTTTCGTCCCATAAGATCGCTTGATAGCCTCCAAATTCTCCTAAGGTAAAGCCGACATCATGTCCGCGAGATATAAGCTGGCGAATTGTTTCGTAAGAAATCCCAGATTCCACACGGATTTTTCCATTGTTTGTCGCTTGATTTCCTCTTGGGCTGGAAGACCCTTTATGATCCCATCTTGGGGCATCGCCTGCTTCTTGCGTGTTCATTCCAAAGTCAACAATGTTCATCACAATCTGCGAATGACCTTGGGGCTGAAAATCCCCTCCCATGACGCCAAAACTCAAAAAGGGTAAACCGTCTTTTGTGACAAAAGCAGGAATAATTGTGTGAAAGGGGCGTTTGCCAGGCGCATATACGTTGGCATGATTTTCATCTAAACTAAATAATGCACCACGATTTTGAAGCATAAAACCGACTCCTTCTGGCACAACGCCTGAACCCATACCAAAGTAATTGCTTTGAATCAAAGACACCATATACCCATCCTTGTCCGCAACAGTCATATATATCGTTTCGCCCGCACTGATTTGTCCTGCGGAATACATCGACGCTTTCTCTTTGATCAACGCTCTTCTTTGATCGGCATAAGATTCGCTTAATAATGTCTTGATAGGAACATCTGCAAAGGACATATCTGCATAGAATTTGGCGCGATCTTCAAAAGCAAGTTTCTTTGCTTCGGTAAACAGGTGGATATGCTCATCACTTCCAAAATCTATTTTTGAAAAGTCATAACCCTCTAAAATTTTGAGTATTTGCAGTGCGGCTATTCCCTGTCCGTTTGGAGGAAGTTCCCAAACATCGTATCCCCTGTAGTTGATCGATACGGGGTCAACCCACTCCACTTCAAAAGAGGATAAATCTGCTGTGGTCAAAAACCCGCCCTGTTGTTGTACCTCTTCTGCAATAGCACTAGCGACTTTCCCAGTGTAAAACCCCTGTTTCCCTTTTTTTGCAATGGTCTTATAGGTTTGGGCCAAAAGCGGGTTTTTGAAAATCTCACCTTCACTCGGCAGTTTTCCACCATTTGGTTTCATATAGGTTTCTTTGATATTTGGGTAATCGGCTCTAATAAATAGTTGAACAGACCGTTGCATATAATACGCGATGAGCTCGGTAAGTGGAAAACCATTTTCGGCATAGTATATCGCAGGGGAGAGGATTTGATCCATTGTAAGATTGCCAAACTTATCGTGTAAGGCAATCCAACCCGCAACTGCTCCTGGAACGCTGACAGGCAAAGCGCCGTAATAGGGGATACCTTCGTAATTGTTTTCAAGGAAAAAATCCAAAGAAAGCGACTGAGGTGAAGGGCCACTGGCATTTAAGCCATGCAGCTTTTTTGTTTTTGGATCCCAAACAATGGCAAATAAATCTCCGCCAATCCCACAGCCAGTTGGCTCCATGAGCCCCAAAGCCGCATTTACAGCAATGGCAGCGTCGATGGCATTCCCTCCTTTTTTCAGGACATCAATTCCAATTTGTGTAGCAAGAGGATGGCTTGAAGCCACCATACCATTTTGGGCAATGACTTCCGACCGTGTCGCAAAAAGCTCACCAGTTATGCGATCTTGTGAATATAGCTGGGCGGCGATCAGAAGGATGGTGAAAATATACGTTTTCATGGGGATTAAATTTTGGAAATTAACAATGAATTGAGCAAAGCAAGGTAATAAAAAACCCCCAAAAAGGGGGTTTTGTAAAATTATCTTCTGTTGCGATTGTCTCGACCGCCTTTTCGATCTCGACCACCACCGCCACCTTTTCTCGGTGGACGTTCGACATAGCCCTCGGGCTTTTCAAGTAGGGCTTTTAAGGACACTTTATCCTTTCTGGTACGTGGGTCAAACCCTAAGTATTTGACCTCAAACTCATCGCCAACATTCACCACGTCGGTAACAGCGTTTGTACGCGCCCAAGCCATTTCACTGATGTGTAAAAGGACTTCGTTGCCGGGTGCTTCGAGGTATTCAACGACAGCACCAAATTCTAGGATTTTAATCGCCTTAACCTTATAAACCTCATCTTTTTCGGGCTTGAAGGTAAGCGCATCAATTTTAGCGAGAACTTGATCGATTCCATCCTGATCGATTCCTAGAATTTCAATAATTCCCTCTTGCGTATCAGGGTCTTCATTGATCACAATCGTCGTGCCTGTTTCACGTTGCAGATTTTGAATCTCCTTACCACCCGGACCAATAAACGGACCGATAAACTCATTTGGAATTCTGCTGTTGATCATTTTCGGCGCGTGTGGCTTAATCGATTCCGCAGGCACTTCAATGGTTTCTGTCAACTTCTCAAGGATATGCAGTCGGCCGTTACGCGCTTGTTCCAATGCTTGAATTAAAATTTCATAGGACAAGCCCTTGATTTTAATATCCATCTGACAAGCCGTAATCCCTTTGTCTGTTCCTGTGACTTTAAAGTCCATATCCCCAAGGTGATCTTCATCACCAAGGATATCAGAAAGGACAGCAAAACGATCACCATCGGAGATCAATCCCATTGCAATTCCTGAAACGGGGCTTTTGATTTGAACCCCAGCATCCATCAGTGCCATGGTACCAGCACAAACTGTTGCCATAGATGATGAACCATTTGATTCCAAAACTTCAGAGACCACACGAACCGTGTATGGCGATTCTTCTGGCATTACCATTTTTAGCGCACGTTGCGCAAGGTTACCATGCCCAACTTCACGTCGTGAAGTACCGCGTAGTGGTCGTGCTTCACCCGTACAAAATGGGGGGAAGTTGTAGTGTAAATAAAAGGTTTCTTCTCCTTGATTTGATGGAGAATCAATAATATTTGCCTCTCTAGAAGTTCCGAGCGTTACCGTTGCCAATGCTTGGGTTTCTCCTCGGGTAAAGACGGAAGAACCATGCGTAGAAGGTAGATAATCTACCTCACACCAAATCGGACGAATGTCTGTAGTCTGACGACCATCTAGACGAATGCCTTCCGCTAAAACGAGTTCACGTATGGCTTCCTTTTGTGCTTTTCCAAAGTATTTGGAAATCAATTTCCCATGCTCTTCTTGCTCTTCCTCTGAAAATTCAGCAACTAACGTTTCTTTGAGTTCAGAGAATTTTTCACCGCGTTCTTGCTTGGAAAGACCTTGCTTTGCAATGTCATAACAACTTTGATAGACAAAGTCATGGATTTTCTTCTCTAACTCTTCATTATGGTTTTCTGCATCGTAGGTACGCGTTTCTTTTTTACCTACGGCTTCTACCAATCGAACTTGTGCTTCGATTTGTTTTTTGATGGCTTCATGTCCAAAGCGAATGGCATCGGCCATACACTGTTCCGAAACTTCTGCAAATTCCCCTTCAACCATGGCGACAGAGTCTGCACTCGCGCCCACCATAATATCAATGTCTGACTCTTGCAATTGCTCTCTGCTCGGATTGATTATAAACTCTCCGTCAACTCTGGCCACTCGTGTTTCCGAAATCGGATATTCAAATGGAATGTCAGACAACTGAATCACCGTCGATGCAGCCAATCCAGCTAAGGCGTCGGGCATTATATTTTCATCATGCGACATCAGTTGTAGCATGACTTGGGTTTCAGCGTGATAGTCTTTTGGGAAAAGCGGTCGCAAAACGCGATCCACTAATCGCATGGTTAGAATTTCCTCGTTGCTCGGACGCGCTTCGCGCTTAAAAAAGCCACCTGGAAACCGCCCAGCAGCAGCAAACTTTTCTCTGTAATCTACAGTTAGCGGTAGGAAGTCAACGTCTGAAGCTTTTCTTGCTGAAACGATAGTGGCAAGAATCATGGCGTCGCCCATGCGAATGACAGCAGAACCGTCTGCTTGTTTGGCCAGCTTACCCGTTTCAATGGTAATGGTACGGCCATCTCCTAAGTCAATGGACTCAGTATATACTTTTGGTATCATATGTTTTCATTTTAAATGTGAACGTTTGTTGTGTTGCGTTCGTAGTCACCAATGAAAAACCATGATGCTTTTTATGTTATTTTCGGATGTTGAGTTCTTTGATTAACTCTCTGTATTTATTGATATCCTTTTTCTTCAAATAATCGAGAAGACTTCTTCGTTTACCAACGAGCTTTACCAGCGATCTTTCGGTATTAAAGTCTTTGTGATTTTTTTTCAGGTGATTGGATAAATGATTGATCCGATGCGTAAAGAGAGCGATTTGGCCTTCGGTCGATCCGGTATTTGTTTCGGATGAACCGTATTTCTTAAAAATCTCTTTCTTATTTTCAGTTGTTAAATACATGCCAATATTATTGTAAATTATTATTATGTAAACCCAAGATTTTTTCTTGAGTGTGCAAATGTAGGGATTAAATGTGAAAAACCTATGTTTTCACCACTGGTCGGTTGAGAACCAAGTCCAAATATAGATTTACTTTTCGCTTTAAATCTTTTCGATGGGTGATAAAGTCCAAAAAGCCATGTTCCAAGACAAACTCGCTTGTTTGAAAGCCATCTGGTAAGTCTTGTCCCGTTGTGTCCTTAACGACGCGAGGCCCCGCAAACCCAATCAGAGCACCAGGTTCAGAGATATTGATGTCGCCAAGCATCGCAAAAGATGCAGTTGTTCCTCCTGTTGTTGGGTCTGTGCATAACGAGATATACGGGATTTTGGCATCTGCCAACTGCGCTAACTTCGCCGAGGTTTTTGCCATTTGCATTAAAGAAAGAGCCGCTTCCATCATACGCGCACCTCCAGATTTGGAAATTACAAGAAGAGGAATTTTTTTCTGTAAGGCATAATTCGCCGCACGGTAAATCTTTTCCCCAACAACCGAACCCATAGATCCTCCGATAAATGCGAAATCCATACATGCCACGACAAGTTGATTGCCATTCGATTTGCCTACTGCTGTGCGAACAGCATCAGATAACTTTGTTTTTTTCTGAGCTGCCGACAAACGATCTTTATAGGTTTTTGAATCTTCAAATTGAAGTGGGTCTTTGGAAGATATTTTTTTATCAAGCTCCTTGAATTTTCCCTCGTCAAAAATAAGATCAAAGTAGATTTGACTCCCGATTCGAACGTGGTAACCATCTTCTGGTGAAACATAAAAGTTTTCAGCCAGTTCTTCTGTATCGATTATTTTTCCCGTTGGTGATTTATACCAAAGACCTTGGGGGGTGTCTTTTTTATCCTCCGTACTCGTTCGGATTCCCTTTGTTGTTCGCTTAAACCAAGCCATATGGTTTTCTTTTAATCAAAGATATAAAACCAAACAATACTACAATGTATTCACATTGTTCAGGTCTTCAAAAGCTTGCTTGAGTCTGTCAATAAAGCTTTTCTCTCCTTCTCTTAACCAAACACGAGGATCATAAAACTTTTTGTTAGGCACGTCGTCTCCTTCTGGATTTCCGATTTGTTGTTGGAGATAATCAGATTTGCTTTGAACATAGTCACGAACACCACTCATAAAAGCGTATTGCATGTCCGTATCGATATTCATTTTGATTACACCATAACCAATGGCTTCGGTGATTTCGGCTACAGTTGACCCTGATCCTCCGTGAAATACAAAGTCGATGTTGTTGTGATCTACGCCGTATTTTTCACTGACAAACTCCTGAGAGTTTTTTAAAATCTTAGGAGTCAACTTTACGTTTCCAGGTTTGTACACCCCATGCACATTTCCAAATGCTGCAGCCACAGTGAATTGGTCGCTAACTTGAGAAAGCTCTTCAAAAGCATAAGCAACTTCTTCAGGCTGGGTGTAGAGTTTCGAACTGTCAATATCGGTATTGTCAACGCCATCTTCCTCACCGCCAGTTACGCCGAGTTCGATTTCGAGAGTCATGTCCATTTTCGACATGCGCTTGAGGTATTCTTTACAAATTGCAATGTTTTCCTCCAATGGTTCTTCCGATAGATCAATCATATGAGAGCTAAACAATGACTTTCCTGTTTCTTCAAAATGCTTTTCGCTTGCGTCGAGTAAACCGTCGATCCAAGGCAATAACTTTTTAGCAGCATGATCGGTATGTAGAATCACAACCGCTCCGTAAGCTTCTGCCAATTGGTGCACGTGCTTTGCCCCTGCTACAGCTCCAGCAATGGCTGCCTGTTGGTTTTCATTGGAAAGCCCCTTACCAGCGTTAAATTGGGCACCGCCATTGGAGAACTGAACGATAACAGGTGCGTTGAGGGAAGCAGCTGTTTCAAGAACGCCATTGATTGAGCTCGACCCAATGACATTCACGGCAGGAAGAGCAAACTTTTTGTCTTTTGCGAGTTGAAAAACTTCTTGAACTTGTTTACCGGTAATTACACCGGGTTGAATAGAGTGAGTCATTGGTTTTTATTGTTTTGAAAGCGCAAAAATAGAATAAAATTTAACCTTTAAAAAGGATAATTTATTCCGATTGTAATGTTTGCTTTTTTAAACTGTAGTTCGGTTAGCCATCTCTTCGACTTTTCCAGTGCTGGATTATGGGTTTTAAAGCCTGTATCGAGTCGAAAAATAAACAGTCCAAAATCATATCGTACACCAAAACCAGATCCAACGGCAAGCTCACTCAAATCTTCGAATCCATCAAAACGTCTTTTGGGATCAGTAACATCGTCAAAGACGTTCCAAATATTTCCGACATCTGTAAATAATGCCCCTTTAAATGATCCAAATAGGTTAAAGCGATACTCCACATTTAGCGCAAGTTTGAAATTTGCCTCGTTAAATTCATTTCCTGAAAAACTACTCCCAGGCCCCAAACGATAGACCTCCCAAGCACGATTGTCATTTGCACCACCAGAAAAGTAAGAGCGATTAAAAGGAATACTTGTAGCGTTTCCAAGCGGAACTGCTAACCCAACAAAAGTTCGCAACGCAAAAACAGATGACGAACCGACAAGCCAATGCTGAATGTAGTCAAACTCTCCTTTTACATACTGGCTGTAAGGAAGATTAAAGAGGTAATTGGTTTCGTTTTTTCTTTCCAAATTGAGCGGCTCAGCCAACAAGCTGATTAGATTTCCAGTAGATTCAAATTGGAAGCGGACTTGATAAAAATTTTCATCAAAAAAACTGGTTTGGGTGTTTTTTAAAAAATCTATACTCGATGCGATAATCAGGTTATTTTGGGTCAAGCGGTCTCTTCGTTCTTCAATACGCTGCACGTTGAGATAAGAAGTGCTCCCCTTTACGATTGGGGAATTATCGGAAAGGACGTAGTTCGTAAACCCAGCTGTTCCATCTGGGATAGCGAGATTATCTCCGTTGAAAAACGAAGAGGTGCCAGTCGTTGATTTTGCAAGTGAATTGAGTTCGGAATAGGCATTTGTGTACACATTGAAATAGTTTTGCACGTTCCGGTTATCGACCAGAGTCAGGTTGAGTAAGTTAAAGTCAATCCGATTATTTTTTTTCGTTTTCCACTGATATTGAACGCCCGCATTATAGGTCTGTTTGTCCAATCCGATATTGTTTTGAAGAGCCGTACCAAAATTGAGAACGGATATGGGTTGTAGATTTTCCGGGATTATTTTTGCTATAATCCGCGGCATTAAAATTTTGGGAATCCGCAGTCTCACGTCTCCTCCGATTTCAGAAATGACGTCGTCGGCCGAACGACCGATGGATCCTCGCACACCAAATTCAAAATTTTCGGCTCCTCGAAAAATATTGAGAACATTTATGCTGCTATTGAAAGCAATACCCTGATCTTGGATATTGGATTGGGTAAGGTCCAACCCAAACTCGAGTTCAAAACGCTCCCTAGGCCGCAGGGTTATGATTGTATTTAAGGCGGTTTCTAATGAATCGGAATAGGAGTAACTAATGGTTGGGTATTCAAAAATCCCCAAGTGATTGAGTTTGGCAATTGTTTGGGTTCGTGCAAGATCACTATACAAGTCCCCAGAGCGCATCTGAATGGCTTTGGAAAGCATATTTTGACTGTACCGTTTCTTCTTCAATCCAAAAAATGAAATGCTGTCAAATCGATTCTGGGATTCCACTTCACCTGCACGGGTGGTGTATACGTTTACTGCGTTGATTTTGGTTTGTTTATACGGCTCATAAACAATTCCATCAGTTGTGGGCTTTCTAAAATCCTCAATTGCGATTTTTACAGGAAGTTGAAAATCAGTCCCCGTGGTATCCCATGCGATTTCAAAGTCAATAGCATTCAGCTGAAAATGATAAATCCCTTGATTTTTAAAATACGCATACAATCGATTTCGTTCCGCTTCAAAATCGAGGGTGTTAAACTGATTTCCTTTTTTCAGAATGGATTCCGCAGACTTGAGTTGGTAGAGCGAATCAATAACGGGGCTTTTGATGTCTGTTGTGATTGAATCGAGATAGTACGGAAGTCCCGTTTGAATGTCATAAATCAGATTTGCTGTTTGACGTGATGAGCTTGTCAGTTCTTTAGCAACCTTTGTTTTGGCTTTAAAATATCCACGATTCGATAGATAGGTAGTGATGTCGTTGGCGTATTCGTCAAAATACAAGGAGTCGATTAAAGAGGGGGGCTCGCCATTTCTTTGTTTCCAGTTTTGGAACTGAACCTTGTAAGCCCGCATTTGATCGATCTGTTTTTGAGACCAAATTGACTGCATATGTTGACTGCGTTTGGGGTTTTTTTGTAGCCAGTTGTCAAACTCTGTAGCGGAATTTTCGTTTGCAGATTGGTAGATCAACAAACGCAAAGGAATACCAAAAACCCTTTTGTTTGGCTGCTGCGGCACTAGCGCTTGAATCGAATCTGAAAAGGTGCGGCTTCCATTGTAGTAAAACAGGTTTTGATCAAGCAACAAATCGTCCGCATCAAGTTTTTTTGTCACACGGCAACCCGATAGCATTGTGCCTAAGCAAAGGAATAGTAGTATTTTTGTCGTATGTGGTCTAAACGCAAGCATCAAAATTCAAAAATACGTCATTTGTATGGTTAGCAAAAGCCAAATCAAATTTGTACGTCAATTGGCGCAAAAAAAACAAAGAGATCAACACGATCTGTTTGTGGCTGAAGGGCATAAGGTCGTGCAGGAATTTATCAATGAAAATTACCAGCTGCACCAACTTTTTACTTCAGATTTATCCCTGTTTTCTTCTCATCAAGCCATAGTGGTAAGTCAATCGGAAATGAAAGCCATGAGTGCTTTAAAAACGCCTTCAGATGCCTTGGCAGTATTCGCAAAGCCAAATGAACAAACGCTGTCACAATCAAAATTGATTCTCGCACTGGAGAGTATTCAAGATCCTGGAAACCTAGGTACGATCATTCGATTATGTGACTGGTTCGGCATCCAAGACATCGTTTGTTCGTTAGATACGGTTGATTGTTATAATCCAAAAGTGATTCGCTCAACCATGGGTTCTTTGGTTCGAGTTCAAGTGCTTTATAAAGACCTGCAAGCATGGCTTGTGGGAATGCAAGATTGTCAAATTGTCGCCACATCAATGGATGGAAAGTCGGTATATGAATTCGCTTATGATTCGCCGACAGTTTTGGTCATCGGAAATGAGGGCAGAGGATTGTCAAAACAGGTGCAAGAACTTGCAACTAACGTCATCACAGTTCCTCGATATGGCGGGGCAGAAAGTCTCAACGCAGCTATGGCAACGGGGATTATTGTAGCAGAGGCACGCCGAAAAAACCCTATTGAAAAATAAAGTTGAGAAAAATCCCCTGCGTTTTGAGAGACTGAATTGCCACTGTCCAGTCATCGGGTACAATTTCATCCTGCATAGAAAAAATCCCCCGTATCGATGGGGTTAATCGGAAAAAGGGCAAATACAGCTCCACGCCAAGTCCAACTTCAAATGCGTTCATATTGGTACGTAAACGAAATTGTCCACTGTCATTGTCTTCCCGACTTTTTTCATTGCTCGACAGGTTGAAGGAGGTCGAAACTCCGCCGACAACAAAGGGCCTCACATTGTGGATTCGGTTGGTTGAAAATTTTAAAACCAAGGGCACACGTATATAAGTCGATTTGACCTCTCGAAGGCGATTGTCGGGATTGCGAACCTCTGGCCAATTTTCTGGAAATGTAAGATTTCGTTGACTTGTAAACATTCCGGGTTCGATTCGCAAGTTGATGTTGTCCAGAATTCGCAAATCAGCAAAAAGCCCGACGTTAAACCCCAATTGCGGTTGAATCTCCATTTGATCCAAAGTGTATCGAGAATATTCGGCTTTAAAATTGACCTGATTGATTCCCAAATAGTAGCCAAAGCGCAATAAGTAATCATCGTCTTTTTTATGATATTCAGGTGCATTGCTTCTCTGACCCCAACTCGTTGCAGTTATGGCGATTAGAGAAACGATAAGAAAGCGTTTACGCATCTTTACTTTTTGTACCTTGATAAATGGTTACCACCCCAAAAGTTTGTGGATGGTCTTGTACACTTGTAAACCCAACTTTTCGGAGTTTATTGTTAAAGACTTCGCCATAAGGAAAAGCAGCAGCAGAATCGGAAAGATAAGTGTACGCGTTTTTATCAGATGAAAACAATCGCCCAATGAGAGGAAGAAATAGTGAACTGTAGATCTTATACCCAATTCGAAAAAACAAGTTTTTTGGCACCGAAGTTTCCAAAACAAAAAGTTGCCCTTCTGGCTTCAGAATACGGTAAATCTCAGAAAGCCCCTTGTGAAGATCTCCAAAATTTCGAACCCCAAAAGCTACGGTTACAACATCGACAGTATTGTCAGCGACAGGCAGAGACTCCGCATCGCCAACAATCATATTGATTTTACGATCAAGTTTACGCTGGGTGATTTTCTTTTTTCCGATTTCCAACATCTCAACAGCAATATCAATCCCTGTAATTGTGGCAGATGGAATCGACGTTAATGCTATGGCCAAATCTCCAGTTCCAGTCGCGACATCCACGATCGTTTCGGGCTTTTTATTAGCTGCCATTGCAACCAACTTTCGTCGCCATGATTTGTCAATACCCATTGATATGACGCGGTTTAAGGAATCATAATTATCGGCAATGCCATCAAACATTGTGGTAACTTGTTCTTTTTTGGATGAAGAAGAATTTTGATAAGGTTTGACCATGGCGTGATTTTATAGCAATTTGTGCAAAGATAAGCGAATCAGAGATTCATTTGAATTTATCAAATCATTGCAAAACATCTATATTTGTACTTGCAAACCAAGGATTTTTCATGAAAATCATTATTGCTGGCGCGAGTGATGCTGGACTTCATCTTGCAAAGCTACTCTCATTTGAATCTCAGGATATTACGCTGATTGACAGTGTAAAGGAACAGCTTACATATGCCGAGACTCATCTGGATATCCGTACCATACATGGAGACCCTTCAGCTTTGGCGGTTCTCAAAAAAGCAGACGCAGGTGATTCTGATATGATGATTGCCGTTAGCCCCATAGAAACCACCAATTTGATGTGTTGTTTACTGTCTAAACAATTGGGCTGTAAACGCACCATAGCACGTGTGACCAATATTGAGTTTGACAAGTACAAAGAAGATGTCGATTTTCATTCTTTAGGTATCGATGAGTTGATCTCTCCTGAGGAACTAGCGGTTAAAGAGATTCAATTGTTAATTGACGAGTCGGCATTCAACAATAGCTATGAGTTTGAAGACGGTGCCTTGACAATGATGGGCACAACTTTGGAAGAATCGGCTCCCTTTGTGGGGAAATCGGTAAAAGAAGCAGCGGCTGTATATTCAGAAGTACACTTTATGCCGATTGCAATCAAACGGGCAGGTACACAAACAACTCTCATTCCTCGTGGGGATACTCTTTTTGAAGCGGGAGATCAGGTCTATTTTACAAGTTCCAAATCAGGAATGGACGCTTTAAATGAATTGATTGGTTACACCAAGCAAGAGGTTGAGAACGTGATGATTCTTGGCGGGGGGCGCATCGGGAAAAAGACAGCAGAAGACTTATGCCAACGCGGAATGCGCGTTAAGCTCGTAGAGTCGAATAAAGAAAAGGCAATTAAATTGTCAGGTGACCTTCCCAACACTCTTGTGATTCATGGCGATGGGCGAAATGCCGAGCTATTGATTGAAGAAAATATTGGCGGCATGGATGTTTTTTTGGCAGTCACGGATGACTCCGAAACCAATATCATGTCCTGTTTGATGGCCAAATCAAATAAGGTGCCCAAAATTATTGCACTGGTCGAGAATGTGGATTACTTCGAACTCACCAAATCAATCGGGGTAGATACCCTGATCAATAAGAAGCTACTAACGGCCAACAGTATTTTCCGCTATGTACGGAAAGGAAAGGTCGTTGACTTGGCCAAACTCAATAATATGGATGCTGAACTTCTCGAGTTTGTTGTCAGTGAAGATTCTCGAGTTTTAGGGAAAAAAATCAAGGATTTAGAGATTTCTCGAACCGCTACAATTGGCGGGATTATTCGAGCAGGGGAAGGGATTATTGCCCTTGGGGATTTTGAAATCATGCCTGGCGATAGAGTCTTGGTTTGCTGTTTGCCAAAGTCCATCTCACGTATTGAGCGATTATTTCGATAGCGATGAAGGTGTATAATTTTTCGACAATTTTTCACATGTTGGGCTTGTTGCTTTTGTTTAATGCAACAGCAATGTTTATCTGTTCACTGCTTAGTGCTTCTGCAGATGATGGCGCAATGGACGGACTTTTGTACTCTGCATTTATTACCACAGGTGTAGCCCTTGTAGTCTTGGTCATCACCCGAAATCGAAAACGAGAAATCAGGAAGAGAGATGGGTACTTGACCGTGGTGCTGGGCTGGCTCAGCATGGTGCTTTTTGGTACATTACCTTATCTGCTGACTGGCGCGTTGGAAAGTTACTCTGATGCATTGTTTGAAACCATGTCTGGTTTTACAGCTACTGGGGCCACGATCATTCAAGATATCGAAGCGCTTCCAAAAAGTATCATTTTGTGGCGATCCCTTACACACTGGCTTGGCGGTATGGGTATCATTGTATTGGCAGTGGCGATTCTTCCTCTATTAGGAATTGGCGGCGTTCAATTGTTTTCTGCGGAGGCAACAGGCCTTGGTGGGGATAAACTCCACCCGCGGATCAGCGATACCGCAAAACGACTTTGGTATATCTATGTAGGCTTTACGGCCTTGGAGGCGATTTTATTATCTCTTGCAGGAATGACCGTATTTGATGCCGTTAATCACTCAATGAGCACGATGGCCTCTGGCGGGTTCTCAACCAAAAATGAAAGCTTGGCGTATTGGAATCACAGACCTGTTATCCAGTATATCGTAACCTTATTTATGTTTTTAGCAGGTACCAACTTCGTTCTGATTTACTTTGGGCTCAAAGGGAAACTTCAACGAATTTGGCAGGACAATGAGTTTCGCTGGTATATTGGCTTTGTGTCGCTTTTTACACTGATTACTTTTATTGGAATCTACACCAACGTAAACCTACAATCAACCGCAGTTGATCACCCACAAGTCTTTGGGGAGTTTGAAAGCAGTTTTCGACATGCCTTATTCCAAGTTGTCGCTATCATTACAACCACAGGTTTTGTGACCGCAGACTTTGCTGGTTGGATTCCGTTTCTGACCATGCTTTTCTTTGGTCTTTTCTTTTTGGGTGGGTCTTCTGGCTCGACATCGGGGGGAGTGAAAGTGATTCGTCATTTGGTGATGATCAAAAATGCAATCCTTGAATTTCGTCGCGCCCTACACCCCAATGCGATTGTTTCACTTCACCTCAACCACGTTACCATTCAACAGAGTTTGGTTTATCGAATCCTCGGTTTTTTTATCCTTTATATGTTGCTGTTTATCATCGGAGCAGTCGTTTTGAGCTTCTTTGGTTTGGACTTTTTATCGTCCATAGGTGCATCCGCAGCGAGTCTGGGAAATATTGGACCAAGTTTGGGTGATTTTGGTCCCGTTTCAACCTATGCATCCATGCCTACTGGCGGGAAAATTTGGTGTTCCTTTTTAATGCTTGTTGGTCGTCTGGAACTCTTTACCGCACTGATATTATTTACTCCCTATTTCTGGAGAGATCACTAAGTCAATGCCTGCTGAATTCGCTGAACCGCTTCTTCGATGTCATTCATAGAAGCTGCATAGGATATTCGAATATTATTCGGACAGCCAAAGGCCTCGCCAGTCACAGTAGCTACATGGGCTTCTTCTAAGAGGTAAATCGCAAAGTCAGAAGCATTTTCAATAGTTTTTCCCTTGATTGTTTTGCCGAAATAATGGGATACATCTGGGAACACATAGAAAGCCCCTTTGGGCTGATTGAGAACAAAGCCCTCAATCGCACCGAGCAAGTCGATAATCCTTTTGCGGCGCGTCGCAAATTCGTCTACCATATACTGAATCTGGCTGACGGGAGCGTCCAAAGCTGCAATGGTGGCACGTTGTGCGATACAGTTGGCCCCACTTGTAATCTGACCTTGCATTTTGGTACACGCTTTGGCAATCCATTCTGGTGCGCCGAGGTAGCCGATACGCCAACCCGTCATCGCAAATGCTTTTGCCACTCCGTTGACGGTCAATGTACGATCGTACATGGACGGAATTTGAGCAAAACTAAAGTGTGGCACCCCGTAGTTGATATGCTCATAAATTTCATCTGAAAGGATATAGATATCAGGGTATTTTTCTAAAACGGCTGCCAATGCACGATACTCTTCTTCTGTATAAACCGATCCACTGGGGTTGTTGGGCGAGTTAATGACCACCATTTTTGTTTTGGGTGTAATCGCTTTTTCAAGCTGTTCAGGCGTGATTTTAAAATCGGTTTTGATATCTGAATAAATCTCTATTGGGTTTCCTTCTGCCAGCACAACTATTGCAGAATAACTCACCCAGTAGGGAGCCACAAGCAGCACATCGTCTCCGGGGTTGATCAACACCTGAATGGCGTTTGCGATTGATTGCTTTGCACCCGTTGACACCACGATTTGACTTGCACTATAGTCCAAGTGGTTGTCTCTTTTAAACTTTCTGCAAATCGCTTCTTTCAATTCTCCATATCCATCAACTGGCGTGTATGAATTGTAATTGTCATTGACAGCTTGTACCGCAGCTTCTTTGATAAATTCAGGCGTATTAAAATCTGGTTCTCCAAGACTGAGTCCGATAACGTTAACGCCTTGATTTTTCAATTCTCTTGCTTTGGCCGCCATGGCTAGCGTTGCCGAGGCGGGCAAACTGTTTATCCGATTCGATAATGCTTCTTTCATCGTCTTTATTAAACTGTGATTGGTTTTTTTGCCAATGATTTGAGCAGGTGATAGTGAGAAGAGAAGGCGGAGCGAAAGGTTTTGAACTCGTTGTAGGGCAAATCAAATTCCCGAGCAGTTTGCTTGACAATTTTCCCGATATTTTTATAATGAATATGGCTGATATAGGGGAAAATATGATGCTCGATTTGGTGGTTTAGACCTCCTGTAAACCAATTGACAAGCCAGTTTTTGGGAGCGAAATTCCCTGTGGTAAACAGTTGGTGAATCGCCCAAGTGTTTTTCATCGTACC
>JAKMFI010000086.1 GCA_022425505.1 Flavobacteriaceae bacterium
CTTGGAGGTTTTGAAAGATGCTTTTTTCAATAAACTGAAAGTGCTTGTTGTTGATCCAGCCCTCATATCCATCACCTTCATTCTGAATTTTTGACCAAGATTTTTGAAGGTCTAAAATAGTAAAAAATTCTCCGTAGAGCAGTTGTGAAGTTTGTTCGCTAGCGTTTTTTGGTTCTGCCCGTAAAGGGACAATACTCAGTGGGCAAATTCCATATTGCATATGCCAAAAATACAAACAAATTGGAATCGATTGGCGAAAGAAAAGGAGAAAACGTATTTTTGACAGACAAGACAGCTATGCAATTTTTCTACAAACACCAGTCTTTTATCTATAAGATCATCCTTTTTTTGATCACTACGGTCTGTTTGGTTTATCTATTTCCGCGTAGTGGAGGGTTTAAGTACAGTTACCAGACTGGAAAGCCCTGGCCATACGAAACACTTCTTGCTCCTTTTGATTTCCCAATTGCTAAATCAGAGGAGGAGCTTACCAATGAACGTCTTGCGATAGAGCAAGAAAGTCCGCTTATCTTTACGCGGGATACCTTAGCTGAACAACGATCTTTTGAACGAACGAGAAAGTGGATTCGACAACAGGGAACTCCGATTTCCTCATCAGTTTTGCTACGGGCATGGGATCGTTACCTGACCAGTCTCTTTACACCCGGGCTTGTTGACGCTTCATTTGCTGTGCAAAGCGCAAAGCCAATTTTACTTGTCAAAGACAACAGCGCACAAAAACTGTTATTTTTAGATCTGAAAATAAATGATTCTCTTCCATTTTCAAATCAAAGTCCTCTTCTGGACAGTGTGATCGCCAATGCCTCTAACCGGTTGATTTTAAACGAATATATAGAGTCAAACCTTGTACTTGACTCTATCCTGACAAGACAAAAGTTAGAAGAATCACTGTCGCTTATTCTTCCTACCCGTGGGGTGGTTGCCGAAGGAGAGCGTATCATTGCGCAAGGAGAGGTGGTCGATCAAAGGAGATATCAAATCTTAAGCTCCTTAAAAGTTGAATACCTCAATGATTTATGGGCTTCCAGTGAACAGTCAATCGTCATCGGATATGCTCTTCTTGTATCACTGATTATATTTCTCATTTTTTTATTTCTATGGCGCTATCGCCCATTAGTTTTTGAAAATAACACCAAACTTGTTTTTGTGTTTTCAACAATTTTAATCATGGTGGCAGCTATCAAATTGGCCATGGCGAACAATATCAATTTTATGTATGTAGTCCCCCTGTGTATCGTTCCATTACTGCTCAAAACTTTCTTTGATACACGACTTGCTTTTTTTGTTTTTCTGATGGGCTTGTTACTTATTGGGTTTATGGTACCGAGTGACTTCTCCTTTTTGTTTATGCAGCTCGTAGCTGGAGCAATCGCTACCTTGTCTGTCACGGATTTATATAAGCGCGCCAATCTCTTTGTGGTTGTAGTACTTATTGTTACTTCTTATGTGATTACCTATGTATCTTTCCATTTGATATATGAAGCAAACCTCTCCACCGTATCGCTAGATCATCTTGGATTTTTGTTGATCAACGGATTGGGAATACTTTTTGTACACCCTTTGGTTTATGTGTTTGAAAAGATTTTTGGGCTAGTTTCTGATTTATCCCTTCTTGAACTTTCAGACACCAATTCGAAACTACTTCGAACCCTTTCAGAGAAGACACCTGGGACATTTCATCACTCTTTGCAGGTTGCAAATATAGCCGAGGCGGCCGCTAATGAGGTCGATGCAAATGCCTTACTTGTTCGAGTCGGGGCCCTATATCATGACATTGGAAAAATGAATAACCCATTGTATTTTAGTGAAAATCAATCCACCAATTATAACCCTCATCACGAGCTTGATCCTTTTGAGAGTAGTCGCCTGATTTTGAATCATGTCACGGAAGGTATTGAAATTGCCAAACGAAACAATTTACCAGACCGTGTTATTGATTTTATCCGCACTCATCATGGTACATCACCTACACGTTATTTTTACCACAAGGCGAAAAAGGAAGATGAAAATATAGATAAAGCTTTGTTTTGTTATCCAGGTCCTAAGCCATATTCTAAAGAAACTGCAATTTTGATGATGGCAGATAGTGTTGAGGCAGCATCAAAAAGTTTACAAGAGCCAACAGCAGAAGGAATCGCAAACTTCGTGGAAAAAATCATTGAAGAACAAGCGGAGGAAAATCAATTTGCTGAGGCCGACATCAGTTTGCGTGAAATTGAACGTATCAAGAAAGTCTTGGTTGAGAAGCTGATCAACGCCCATCATTTACGTGAAGTGTATCCAGAATAGGTCATTTATTGCAGATGATGCGGCATGATATTTATTGTTTTTTTCACAAACCAACGAACCGATGAGGCCACAACTTTTATTTTTAATCGCTATTTTTTGTACTACCTCTTGTGAGTGGGACAGTGTCAATACCACCAGTGAAGAATGGGTGGATGTGACCTACGTTACACCAGTCTATGAAACGGCATCTTCACTTGCAGATCAAGTTGTCATTGAAGAACCTAAAGAACAAACGTCTCTAGGTAAAATTATTACCTATCAAAATTATGTATTTGTCAACGAACCGATGGAGGGAATTCACATCGTTGACCATACTGACCCTTCAAATCCGACAAACCTTTCATTTCTATCTATTCCTGGTAATTTAGACATGTCTATTGTCGATGATCATCTTTATGCCGATATGTTTTCTTCTTTGGCAGTGTTTGACATTCGTGATGTATTATCTCCGAAGTTTAAAGAGAGCTATACTGTTGAAAACGTATTTGACTACGATGCCTTCTGGAACTTCCCATTTGAGATTTGGGAAGAGCCCAACTCATATATTGAATACCGTGAATATCCCGATAAAACCAAGGGAATTATTGTGGATTGGCAAACTGAAATCGTACGAGAAAAACGAAGTTTGTACGACTATCGTTTTCTTCACGATGGTACGTTAGAAGACGTAGCACTTTCTTCTGAAGATGGAAATATAGATGGCGTCCAGCAAACAAGCACAGCGGGTTCTATGACTCGGTTTTTGCCGATAGATGGCTATTTATATACTATTAATTTCAATGAGTTGGTTCTATTCCAAATCGGAAGTGATTACCGGCCAAGCCCTTGGATCAAAAAAAACACCCAAACCCAGGCCGAAACCTTATTTCAATTGAACGACTTACTGTTTGTTGGTTCAGTCAATGGTATGCTTGTGTATGACGTTTCAGATGCTGCAGACCCTGACTACATCAATCGAATTGAGCATATGAGAAGCTGCGACCCTGTTGTGGCAGACGCTAACTATGCCTATGTGACGCTGCGTGGAGGAACCAATTGTTTTACCGATATCAATGAGCTTCAAATCATAGACATTCAAGACCCTCAAAACCTTTCGATAGTCTCTCGAAAAGATATGTATAACCCCCATGGTTTGGGAATCTACAACGATCATCTCATCATTTGTGACGGAACAGCAGGCTTCAAAATTGTTGATGTGAGTACTGCAACAAAACCAAGTATCGTGAATAGCGCACCCGTACGGTTTGCCTACGATGTTATCATAGATTATCCGCATGCTTTGATTGTCGGCGATACTGATTTATACCAATACGACATCTCAAACCTTCCAGAAATGCAATTGATCAGCCAAACATCGATATTGGACTGATAGAATTATAGTCTTTATTTGAATAGTAGCATCAGTAAGACAAATTCATATAGTTATAGCTACAACTGAAAATCGAAATTTTAAATTGTTTTTCCTTAACTTAAACACTTAAAATTAATTTTTCTGGTGCGTAGAGGAGAGTATTTGAGAGTTTGTTACAACACTAAATTTAATGATTACGGTTTATATTTAATTTCTTTGCTCACAATTTTATAAGTAGTAAGCATTGGAAAAATATGCAGCCAAGTCAATTATACGTGTATATTTATTTTTGACTTTTTAAAATTCGCCCAAAAAGAGATTGGTTTAGATAATATCTCCCAACAACAAGTGCCGCAGCAACAATAATGATGTTTTTTATGATGTACTGCCCCTCAAGTGTCGGTAAAAAAAAGTTAGCATTTTGAAATGTAACCGAGGGCAATAAAACTAAAGGCATAAATGTTCCGCCCATTTGTAAAAAGAGGAGTAGCATGGCATAGTACGTCGTTTTTTTTGTTAAAAAAAACAAACCGATAACCATTTCCCAATAGCCAATAACGATTACCCATTGCTCAGGATTTAAAAAGGGCATCCAATAGATAGTGTCTATTATCAACTCTCGAGCTGGTGATAGTTCAATTACTTTGAGCAATCCAAACCAGAAAAAAATGAGGAATAGTGGAATTCTTAACAGATAATCGTTGGTATTGAAACGATACATAAAATTATTATTTCGCTTTTAAATTTTATATGAATTTTTCCTAATAATCACATCATGGTTACTAAAGATAAACTTAACTGGTTTAAAAATATCCGCAAGCATTATCTTATATATTCAAGAAAAATATCAAAACATGGGAAATGAGATTAAACAATTTTGAAAGAGTTTGATTAAAGTTTATATACCTGATAATAAATTTCCAAGGCCATCTTTAAACTGAAACCCTTCCATTGTTCTGTATTTATTTAGTTTTTTGTTTGCTTCCAGCCCCCACAGTAAAAATTCCATCATAAAAAAAAGGTCTTCAGTAGGACAATCTGCTTGATGAGTTGCAATTAGTTTTTTTAAGTTAGGAACATTCATTAAAGTGTCTTGATAAACACTTTCAGGAAGATTATCTTCCAAAAACAATTCGTTATCCCCATAAAACCATCCCAATAACAGGTCATAAGGTCCTTCCTCATCTTGCTTTTCAAGCTTATTTATATCTGGAAAATATGTTGGAAATAAGGTTTTTACTGCTTGATTGATTAAGTGGAAAGAAATCTGTTCCGCCCCTTCTTGTTCGCCTTCATAAACCAATTCTACTTTTCCGTTTATCGCAGGGATTATCCCCAGAAAGTCAGACATTCTAATGGATGTATTTTGCTCGCCAGACATCAGCATACGTCGTTCAGCAGAGCTCATAAGATTTTCAAAAGCCGTAATACTCATTCGCGCGCTCACGCCACTTTTGGAATCTACGTATTCACTTTTTCTGGCTTCAAAACCGATCTGCTCCAAAATATCACGTGCCAGTTCAGGAATGTGAATGGCCTGTTGCACTGCTTTGTTTGTCTGGGTCTCTTGTCGGGTTATGGCCTTTGCTGTTTCCAAGTTGTGCGGGTAGTGCGTCAAAATTTGAGAACCGATACGGTCTTTAAGTGGAGTCACGATACTTCCGCGGTTGGTGTAATCTTCAGGGTTGGCGGTAAAGACAAATTGGGTTTCAATGGGTAATCGGAGTTTAAATCCACGAATTTGAATTTCTTTTTCTTGTAAAATAGAGAAAAGTGCCACCTGTATTCGTGCCTGTAAGTCAGGCAATTCGTTTAAAACAAAAATACATCTGTGTGCTCTTGGAATCATGCCAAAATGAATTACGCGCTCATCGGCATAGGACAGTTTTAGGTTAGCTGCTTTTATGGGGTCTACGTCGCCAATCAAATCGGCTACACTTACGTCTGGTGTTGCTAGTTTTTCAAAGAAGCGATC
>JAKMFI010000090.1 GCA_022425505.1 Flavobacteriaceae bacterium
TTTGCATACGCCCCGATGAGTAGTCAACTTGGACATCGTAGTATTTATAGGCAAAACGAGCATCTAAAATTCGAAATAAACGTGTATCAAGGCCCAGTTGCAAACTATTTGCAAAGCTTTCACCTGACAAATTATAAAACGAAATCTGTCCCAGCGTTTCCCAATCCACAACAACTTGATTGACAAATTCTGTTCGATACAGATCTGCATTTATGTTTAAGGGAACGGAACCGATTTGAAATCCCTTCAAAAAACTGACTCCATAGTTCCACGCATGCTCTGGGGCCAAGCCAAAATCATAACTTTGAGGATTTGGCGTTTGTATTGTTCTTCCAGATCCAAACAATTTTTGATTTTCAGCGAAAGCAGTAGCAACTCGACGTCCACTTCCAGCAGAAAACCGCAAACTGGATGTTTCTGAAAATGCATAGCGAAGATGCGCACGAGGGGTTAAAAAACTTCCGATATTGTTGTGGTGGTCAAAACGAAGTCCCAATACCATATTGAGTCGCTCCAAGCTATCATAACTGTATTCGAAAAATGTACCAACTGAACGGTCAATTCGGTTTACGGTTTGGGTTTCAATCAGCTCGTCATAAGCATCGTAAGCAAACTGTATTCCTGTTTTAAACTTGTGAAGGGTGTTTCCGAGGATAGAATTAAAGAGTAGATTGGCGAATCCACTTTTGTGGCGAATGTCATATGTGCGCAATCCAAAATATGACTCTTGACTGTGATCACTATACGCCAGCTGTGCACCAAAACTTTGATAAGGCAAATCAGGAAAAACATAGCCGATTTTTAAGGAAGATTCATATCGATTTGTCACGATTTCACTTCCCCAAACTGATATTGTGTTTTTATGAGATTTTGGGACGAAGTCAGCTTGACCAAAGATTTTGTCATCTTGTAGGAATCGAATATTGAAAAACGAAACCCAACCCTTTTCCGAATCCAGATATTGAAATCGGCTGAGGATATTGACTTGTTCTGATAAGGGCATATCTAAAAATCCATCTTTGTCTTTGTCAAATTTTTCTGAACGTTCGTTGTAATGCACAAACACATTTGCTGACAATTTAGGAGATAAAGTAGTTTTGGCATGAAAATTTAACTCGTTTCTACCTTCTAAAGAACGAAACAGATTGAGAAACATTCTTTCACTTGTCAATGGTTTTTTTAGCTCTGCATTGATTTGACCTGTCATACTTTCATAGCCGTTGGTCACGCTTCCAGCACCCTTGGAGATTTGGAGACTCTCAATCCATGTGCCCGGAGTAAAACTCAAACCATAAACTTGAGAAGCTCCTCTAATTATGGGAATATTTTCCTCGGTAAATAATAAATATGGACTGGGTAAACCCATCATTTGTACTTGCTTTACTCCCGTTAGTGCATTGTCAAAATTGACATCAATCGCAGGATTGGTTTCAAAACTCTCAGAAAGGTTACAACAAGCCGCCTTGAGAAGCTCGTCGCTACTGACATTCAATACATTTTGTGTGGAGAGGAATGACAACTGACTTGATTTTTTACGCTGTGAAACTACAACCTCGTCGAGATCTTCGTTCTCAATACTTTGCAAGACATGGGCAATTCGTTGAGCTCCACGAACAGTCAAGGTGTCAGAAATAAATCCAACATACGAAATGACCAATTGAGCAGAGTCGGGTTCACTTTGCAAGGAAAACCTACCATCGATATTAGTTACCGTTCCTTTATCAGTCGAAAGCCAATATACATTTGCGCCAGGGAGTGGATTGTCTAAATTATCACTGTAAACTTTACCAGAAACAAGGTCTTGTGCGTTGACAAAGCTAAAACTGAAAAGGATGAAACAGATATATTTGTACATAGTCATAAATAAGTAGGGATTGCAATATAACAAAATAACAAAGGAATTGTAAAAAATTATAACTTCGTTAACTACTAATGAGCAAGAAAACTAAAAAAAATCAACAAACACCCATTGATTTGGTTGCTGACTTTTACAGTCAGGAAAAACTTGACTTGGACCAAATTGTACGGGCTAAGAAAGCGAGTATTCAATCTGTTGTAAACTACAGTCTTGCACCCTATTCAGGGAATTTTGGATTTAATCAGCGAAAGCACTTGCTCAATAGAACGATGGTTGGCTTGTGCAAAAGACATCTCGATGATTTGGAAAACCTCAACTTACAAAGTGCTCTTGATCTGATCTTGACTCCGGAACTTTTTGATGAGCCAATCAACAACTATTACCATCAACTAACCGCTTCGGACTATGAAAAACTCTACAACAACGAAGATGTTCCAGCTGGTGAACCCTTTATCAATCAGCCATATGCCAATAACAGTTCAGGAGAATTGGAGCAGTTTGGCCACGAACGCTATACCGCAATCGTTTCATGGGTCAATCAACGGATTTACAAGCAAAACACCTCTATACACTGGAAGCTCTTTATTTTTCTTCATAATCTCGTACCCACTCGTTGTTTTGATTTGGGGCACAAAGCCGCTTTTTTGTATATCAAGCTTCTTTTTGAGGCCTGTTTTGGAAGCTATAAAGAGTTTATCTACAAAGTTACCTTGGATCCTTCGATGCTCGATTTTCTCAATCTTGCTCTGAGCCAAAAAGACACCCCAGATGAAAACTATGCGCGAGAAGTGCAAGAGTTGTTTACCGTTGGCAAAAGACCCTTTG
>JAKMFI010000042.1 GCA_022425505.1 Flavobacteriaceae bacterium
AAATAGGCAAATGCAGGCAAGATGTCTGAAATGTCGTCTTTTACTTTGATTCTAACCCCTATCGCCACCAACATCATCACTCCCAAAAAACACGAAGAGAGAACCAGAATTATGTTCCATTCTAACCCAAAAAGCAAGCCAGCCCCACCAACAAGCTGACAGCAAGCAATGGTTTTTCGTTTGTTCTCTAAGCCCCACCTTTTAAACTCTTTTTTCATGCGCTTTGAAACAAAAGAGTTGATCCCATACGCCACAAAAGAGATGCCTGTAAACAGAACAATAGTTAAAAAATAATCCATCCTAAATCACCCCGAAATGGAATAACGCAACAAAAACCGACATCAGCAAAAACACCAAAGACGGTAGGCGTTGTACAAACGGGTTTTTGACTCGTAGATGAGACAGTTGTGCCGCCAACATAAAAGCTGCCATGCCAATCGCAGCATAAGGCGTTAAGTCCGCATAGCAAATCCCTGTCAATAATAGCGTTGAAATGGCAATTTTTGATGCACCCACAAAGTTTCTAAAAACATCCGAAAATCCAAACTGCTCAAACTCCGCAATCACATTGTGATAGCGAAACACCCAAACAATCAGAACAGAAACCGCAACAACAATTTGAAATAATAATGAAATATGTTCCATAACTTTTGATTTGTTTAAAGTTACAAAAACATCGGAACATGATGTTTCAGCGCTATTAAAAGGATGTGTCGGGGTTTGGTAGTGAATTCTAATGGAGTCAATCGGTGTGTGGATAAACCCATTTTTTTGCCAACACTTGTTAAAGTGAAGACAGTCTGCGCTAAATAAATTGTACACTTATTTGATGCGCTCAACAATTTCTGCTACAATTGCCACTCCGATACAAAGTGCAATACTCGCTAAAAAGACTCCTCCGACTCCCACGCCACAAAGATACTGTATTTAGTGTTTTGTTTCCAACCAAAACCCAGCAGTTTTTCATATTTTTACAATTCGCTAAACTCTTGTTTTTTTGTCCTTTAGTCAAACGCAAAACATCATTTTTTATATTGCCTTAACCCTATCCGCCTTTCAGCTGATCCAATACCTTTTTAGCGGTGGGATTTTCTTAACCCTTCTCGCTGGCTTGGTGCCGTTTTGGTTGTGGTCTACCCGAAAAAAACTCCTTTCCAACCTAGAGATTAGAGGCTTTGATCAGGTGATGTCTTATGTAGTGGTGGTTTATGCCGCTTTTGCTGGACTTATTGCTGTGTTGGTTTTTGTGTTTTGGGTGATGTATGCCAGTATTGACCCTGCGCTCATTGAGTCTGCTTTGGCGGATAACCCTGCCATTAACGACCTGAATGAGGAGGAGCTCGAAGCGCTTGATCAAGTGATGGAAAACCTGCCGTCTCTTTTGCCTGTGCTTTGGCTGTTTTTAGGTTTACAATCGTTTTCGTACCTCTATTATGGGATTGGGGTGATTCGAAAAATATCCAACTAGATCACTTCAGTAAAAGCGATGTCTGGCGTGTAGATTTCGATCGCGAGTTTTTCAAGCTCTTTTTCAAAGTTTTCAAGATCTTCTGTTACAAGTTCGGTGCGTTTTGTTCTACTTGTACCCAACCCAAGGAACATCGTTCCACTACTCATGTTTTTTACTGAAATTACCCCTGCATAAAACGGACTGTTTGGGTCATCTTCTGCCCAAAGCATGCTGTAAAACAATACCTGAAAAGACTTGCCATAAGCAGAGTCGGATAAGCAGTCTGATACTTCGTTTGGACGCAGTTCTTTAGTGTTGGTTTGGCCTGTTTTGTAATCCAAAATACGCAAAATCCCATCCTTGCGATCAATGCGGTCAATAACGCCATGAAATGTAATGGGGTGTTCTAGGCCTGCATAAGTGCGTGTGACTTTACGGTATTTTTCGAGACCCAACAGTTCAATCGTTGATCCCGCCAAAATATCTTTTTTATCGGCTTCTAAAACGCGTCTGATGCTATGCGCCGCTGCCGTAAACAACAACAGGTTTTTGCCTGTTGTGTGGCTCGATTTACCCAATTCCTCTTCAAAGTGTTTTTGAAGGATTTGCTTATGGGTGTCTTGCATCTTTTCAATATTCTGAACCGTCAATTGATTCAAAACATAAGGCGTGTACAATTCCTCCAGAGTGTTGTGAATAACCGTTCCTAAGGTTTGATAAGCAATCGACTCCTCCAATTCTTCGGTCTCCGAAATGCGAAGAACATAGTTGTTGTAAAACCGGATTGGATCGGCAATATAATTCGATAATGCTGTAGCGGACAGTCCCTTCTGTGCCATATCCTGTAAGCGCTTGAGAAGGCTGGGTGTTTTAGGAACTTCAAGTCGTTGTCTGGTCACTGTATTTAAGGTCACGCTTTGGTTAAAAAATCGCATACTGTGATTTTCTGGCAACCAGGTTGCCCATTGGCGAACAAAGCGGCTCATCTCTCCTCCGCCAAGCCCGTCGCCTTGTCCATCATACAGTATATAAACCTTTTTGGCACGATACATCAATCGATAAAAATGGTATGAGAAAATGGCGTTTTTTTCATCTCGAGTTGGAAGCCCAAACTGCTTTTTCATGTCATAAGGTATCCATGAGTCATCGATAGATTTTGCGGGTAATATCCCCTCATTGGCTTGTGTGAGAATCACCGTATCAAAATCCAACAGCCTTGTTTCTAGCATTCCCATAATTTGTAAACCTTCTAGTGGCTCGCCTGAGTATGACAATTTATGGGTTCCGATTTGTAGGTTGTATATCGCACGTAATTCGCTGATTTGTTTGATAAATGGGTGCGTGCGCAGCTGAAGATCCAGTTGATGGAAAAGCGTTAAAAACAAATGGATTGACTCCAGTTGTTGATTGTCATCGGGGTCAGCTGTCGTCAGCAGCAGTTGAAGCAATTTACATATCGATTGAACGGCCTCTATGGGTTTGTTCCAAGGAGAAAACAGAATGCCAAGGTCTTTGAATAGGTTTGCCTTCTTCAGGTAGTTTGCGGTCAAAAACCGTTTGTTTCCTGAGATTATTGATTGGGCAACCTCTTTCGGGTCTTCTAGTTCGTTTTTTACGCAGTATGTTCGAACCGATTCATGGGTCAAAATTTGCACGACTGATTTATAGTAAAACCCTTTTTTTGTTTGGTTCATGTGTAAATCAAATAAGGCCTCGATTACAACCGCAATGGGTTGCTGTTGCAAGGGCTGCCCCATGGTGATATTGAGTTTGTTTACCTCGGGCGGCAGGGCGTGAAGAACTGGATTAAGCAGGGATTCATCAGGCAAAACAACCGCTACGCGTTCCCAGCCAAGATCTGTTGTTGAAAGTTCCTTAAGGATACTTCCCACCTGTTTTGCTTGCGCAATCTGCCCTGAGGTTTCGATAACCTCAATCTCTTTTTGGTTTAAAAACGTGTTGTGACTCCCCAGAAAGGGTTGGTTTTCATAGTAAGGCCAATTTTTGTAACTGCTTAGATATTGCCCCGATTGTTCTTGTGGGTTTTGCAAAAAATAGGTGTCCGCATCCCAGTAAATTTTTCCACGATTTTGCGCCAAAATAGATTGAAACAAAGTCGACTCGCTTTCGGTCAGTGCATTAAACCCACAAATGATAAAGCTGGTCTTTGGTTGGGCTTCTAAAAAAATCTCCAAGTTGCGAACCGCTTCACGACAAAGCATTCCTGTTGTTCCATGACCTTTTCCCAAAAGAGCGGAGGAAAACAAATCATACATTTTTGGCAAAGCTATCCAAAAGTTTAGATAACGCTGAACAAATGCGTTATCATCCGAACCCCATGCTTTGATCTCTTGCATTCCGGCTAGCAAACTAAACACCTCTTTGCGCTGTAAAAGATTCCTGTCTATCGCGTCCAAATCGCCTAGCAAGGTATCGCCCCAACCTAAAAAGGTCATAAAGTTGTCCCTTTCTTTACTGTCAACGACCTGACAGTAACTGTTGTATAGCGCAAACAATTGCTCCATTTTTGCTGGGGACTCAAGTCTAGAAAGGTTGCGAATGAATGAATCAATATCTATAATTTCAGGGGCAATAGTTGCGCTCTCAAGCTGAACGGTAATCGCTTGGGTTAAATGTAGGGCTGACCGCTTATTGGGCACAATGAAGCACAGTTCCTCCCAATTTGGGTTGGAAAGTGAGCTCACTACTTCATGAAGAAAACTATTGTTCATGGTAGTATAAAAATAAAAAAACGCAGTGAAAACTCACTGCGTTTTTTTGTATTGTTTGGTTTGTGTACCTTACTACTCCACCGCAAAGTCTACTCGGCGGTTTTGCGCACGTCCATCAGCAGTGTTGTTGTCCCCTAGTGGTTGAGACGATCCGTAACCGACAATGCTTAACCGATCTGGACTGATTCCCGCTTGAATAAGATAATCTAAAACTTGACTCGCTCTGAGTTCTGAGAGTGGAAGATTAATCTGGTTGTTTCCTGTAGAATCCGCATGACCCTCGATTATGATTTTCGCCGTACTGTTCGCTTCAATTATGCGCAATGCTTCAGCAAGTTGTTCTTCAAACATCGCATCAATCTCAAATGAATCTGATCCAAACTTAACGGACAATTCCTCGAGCCCTTCAATTGGATACTCTGGGCAACCTGCGTTTGTTGCTGTTCCAGGAACGTCTGGACAATTATCGTCTTTGTCAAAGACCCCGTCGCCATCTCGGTCTGACCATGGGCATCCGTTGTTTTCGACAGGACCAAATTCCTCTGGACAGTTGTCATCATTATCAGCAACTCCATCTTCATCTGCATCAGGGCAGCCATCCAACGCTGGTATTCCTGGTGTTTCTGGACAGGAGTCGTATTTGTCAGCAACCGTATCGCCATCCATGTCTGGACAACCTGCCAAAGCTGCTAAACCAGGAACATCTGGACAGTCATCTTCGCTATTGCGAACCCCATCTCCATCATCATCTGGGCAACCATTGAGCTCAGGTAAACCAGGTGTGTTTACACATGCATCTATATCATCTTTCACTCCATCTTTATCAGTGTCACCGTTTCCAAAAGCATAGCTAAAACCAAATAGAAATTGATTCACATAATCGCCGTTATCAGTTTTTTCTCCAATTAAATCGCTAACATTCCTCGAAAATGTTTTTCTTTTGGCTTTGAGCGTCAACCCAAAACTTTGATCAAACATATAGGTCAGCCCAAATCCTAGGTTGGTCGTGACGTGGTCAAAGTCATTGATGCTCGTATATCCCGCTCCTAAACTTAGGGTGGGGTTTAAGTTCCCAGTGTCCAAAAAAGCCGTCGATGAAAGGGTAAATCCGCCATCAACACTAAAATACAAGTCTGGATTCTCGGATGGATTTGAAGTAATTCTATCAACTTGGTTAAGAGTCCCTCCGACATGAAATGAAATTCCCTTTCCAAGAAATCGAGAAACCTCTAAATAGGATAAGTATTTTGAATAATTAATTTTATTATCAAATTGAATCCCATCGTTTCCTGTTTGGTATTGTGTCCCTCCTCTTTCGTAGAACTCAACTGCGTTTGCCCCAAGTGTGATTTGCCAAGGGTTAACTGCTGTTTGTGCCTGCAAGATCAAGACTTGAGCTCCTAACATTAGGGTAAATAATATTCGTTTTTTCATTTTTTTCTTTGATTGGTTTCGGTGCGAAATTAGTAAATATGTTCCAATGAGACTTTTTGGTCCACATAAACGATTGTTTTTTGGGTAATTTGATGCCCTAATTTTTCAAAAAAAGAAGCGTATTCGAGGAGTTGGTCTTTGTGTTCTGGCCTGGGCTCCCCCGTCTTATAGTCTAAGACGGCAACCGCTTTGTTGGGAAGTACTACAAAGCAATCCGGTCGCAATGGCGAGCCGTCAGGGCGTAAAAGGGTTCTTTCGTTGTATTGTGCGTTGTTAGGGTTAAAAAAGTTCTCCAATTCTGTGTGGTGAACAAGTTCGTCAATTACATTTTGAAGCTGATCGAGCTGTTCTGTTCCTATGTGTCCTTGACTATGAGCAAATTGTACCGCCTCTTCAACATCTGTTTTTACATAAATACGAGCCATGATTTCGTGGAACACATAGCCAAAATCAACCGCATTGTTTTTGTCTTGACTTCCAAATAGATTGCTTTTTCGGAACGTGGCGTCAACGTTTGGGTTTACAATCCATTTTGCTGTTTTTGTAAGTTGATCTGGGGGTGAACTGGCTTTGTTTGTGGAAAGCTCTCCGCTTATGTATTGATGATCACCCCGCTGTGGCAAATCGTTTGTGTTGACAAATTCTACAAATAAATCTGCATACGTATTCGATGTTTTTTTTGGGTCATAACTAACAATATGCAGCTCTTTTTCGGGCCGAGTCATGGCAACATAAAGGGTGTTGAGCGCATCCAAAGTCTGGGTTTCTCTTGCTGCCTCATAGATTGCTTGATTTTCATTACTGGTTTCTGAAAAGTCTTTGTTCAACCCAACCAGTAAAGAAGAAAAGCCCGCAAATTCACCTTGTGATACATATAGCCAGTGTGTTGTGGGTTGGGTAGAGTAAATTTTTGTTTCGGCAAAAGGAAAAATAACTACCGGAAACTCAAGTCCTTTGGCTTTGTGAATCGTCATCACTTCAACCGCATTGTTTTTTGAGGTTAAACGGATCGAGCGACGGCCTTTCACTTCTTCCCAATGTGATAAAAACCCATTGTCGCTACTAGCTTTACTCCTTGTGTATTCTATGATTTCCTCTAAAAACCCAGAAAGGTATGGGCAAAGGTTTGCTGTCATTCCAAATGCTTCGATGGTGTATTCTGCAGCTTCATAGAGGTTTGCTTTAGCGAATCGTTTATAAGAAAAGGCATGTTTGTCGTTATTGATTTGATCGACGAAACCCTTGATCGGTTTTTTTAGCCCTGATCGATCCCAATCATAAGGGTCTTGTTCGTCAGTCCGAAAATAATCTAAAATCACTTTGCGAGACACTTCATCAGTTTGATTGGATCGCAGTCGGATCCAACTCAACAATACATTGACCTTTGCACTTTGGGAAAGAAGTAACGTTTCTGCAGAGATCACATCGACCTTTTGCTGAGCTAAATATTCGGTAACCAAAACCCCTTGATTGCGCGTGCGTACCAAAACGCAAATTTCGTTGCGCTTGTAGTCGCGGCCTTCACACTCGATAATTTGTCGGTGTACGGCTTCGAGATAGTTTGGTTCGCGCTCGTCCCGTGTGTTTCCATCAACAAAAGTAAAGGTCGCTGCCCCTCCTGGTTTGTCATTGGTTTCCTGATTCGCTCCCTCTATAAATA
>JAKMFI010000045.1 GCA_022425505.1 Flavobacteriaceae bacterium
CTTTTCCCCTCTGTATTCGAACCCCAAATGAAGATAAAATCTCTTTGGCCTGGTACTCATGTACGTTCATTGTGCTGTTTGTTTGCTGCAAAAATAGAAAACAAGCACCGATCACAACAGAGAATTATTATTTTGTTTTGTTATATTTGCAACATTTTGTTGTATTTTTATATCATTCTCAAAGATGGTTTTGATATCAGTAAGAACAAAGTTAGATTTGCAGCAAATTCATCCCGATGGAAAATACCGTATTGACATCGATAGCAAATCAATTTGGAAGTCCCGTCTACGTCTATGACGCAGATAAAATGGAACACCAATACAAGCGATTGACACAGGCATTTCAAAATGTTCCGCAATTGCGAATCAACTATGCCGTGAAGGCCCTGTCCAATGTGAATATCCTCACCTTTATGCACAGTCTGGGTGCTGGATTGGATACCGTCTCAATTCAGGAGGTCAAACTCGGTTTGTCTGCTGGAGTTCCAGCCCAGATGATCATCTTTACGCCCAACGGAGTTTCACTTGAGGAAATCGAGGAAGCGGCAGCACTCGGGGTGCAAATCAATATCGATAACCTCTCTCTACTCGAGCAATTTGGGAGCAAACACCCTGATGTTCCCGTATGTATTCGTATCAATCCCCATGTGATGGCTGGTGGCAATTCCAATATCTCTGTGGGGCATATCGACTCCAAGTTTGGAATCAGTATCCATCAACTGCCACATATTGTTCGGATTGTCGAAAATACAGGCATGCGCATCAATGGGATTCATATGCACACAGGCAGTGATATTCTTGATATCGATGTGTTTTTGCATGCGGCTGAAATTTTGTTTACCACCGCAAAGTCGTTTCACGATCTTGAGTTTTTGGACTTTGGGAGTGGATTTAAGGTGCCTTATCATCCCAAAGATATTGAGACAAATATTGAAGAACTGGGACAAAAACTCAGTGAGCGGTTTCAATCGTTTTGCAAAGACTACGGCAAAGAATTGACCTTGGCGTTTGAGCCCGGGAAATTTTTGGTGAGCGAAGCGGGATATTTCCTCACCCAAGTAAATGTGGTCAAGCAAACCACCTCAAGGGTATTTGCGCAAGTCAATAGTGGATTTAACCACCTCATTCGACCCATGCTCTACGGCTCACAACACCATATTGAAAACATCTCCAATCCAAATGGTCGCGAGCGGTTTTATTCTGTAGTGGGCTATATTTGCGAAACGGACACCTTTGCAAACAACCGAAGAATCAATGAGATTTCGGAAGGCGATTTATTGTGTTTTCACAATGCGGGTGCTTACTGTTTTTCCATGGCGAGCAACTACAACTCACGTTTCCGTCCTGCGGAAATTTTCTGGCACCAAGGCGAAGCCAAATTGATTCGAAAGGCAGAACAGTTTGATGATTTACTTCACAACCAAGTTGTTCTTGACTTGGCTGCGGTGAAGGTATAACTATCCAATCACACCCGAACCAATCAACTCATCTTTGAGATACCAAGCCGCAAATTGCCCAGCTGCAATGGCCGACTGGGGTTGGTCAAAGACCAAATACAGTCCTGTTGATGTTGGATGTAGCGTTGCTTTTGCCAATGGCTGGCGGTAACGGATACGCGCCCATATCTGCATGGGTTCATGGGGCATCAAATCTGGGTGTACCCAGTGCATGTCCGCTTGCGCAATCCACAAGGCAGAGCGTAGCAGTCCAGGGTGAGACTTTCCTTCGCCAACATAAATCATATTTTTTTCTACATCCGTAGCAAGCACAAATAAGGGTTTTTTGGTACCGCCAACAGCCAAGCCCTTCCGCTGACCCACAGTAAAGAAATGCGCCCCATCATGGGTGCCAACTTCTGCCCCATCCGCAGCCGAGTAACTGTATTTGGCGGCAAGCCCTTCGGGCGTTTCTTCGCGCTTGATATGATACATTGGATGGGAATCGGGAATCTGAATAATTTGACCTGTTTTGATGGCTAGTTTTTGCTGTAAAAATTCTGGCAAGCTCACCTTCCCCACAAAGCACAAACCCTGTGAGTCCCGCTTTTCCGCAGTGACCAACCCTTGTTCTTTGGCGATCTTCCGCACCTCTGGCTTGGTCAATTCGCCAATTGGAAACAGTGTTTTGGCCAATTGCGCCTGATTGAGTTGACATAAAAAATAAGATTGATCTTTGTTGTTGTCCACCCCTGCCAACAAGCGGTAGTGCGTTGTTCCTTCGATCTCCACTTGCCCTTTTCGGCAATAGTGGCCCGTAGCCACAAAATCAGCTTCCAATTCAAGTGCAATTTTGAGAAATGCGTCAAATTTAATTTCTCGGTTACACAAGACATCTGGATTGGGTGTGCGCCCACGCTCATACTCCTCAAACATATAATCCACGATGCGTTGTTTGTATTCCGCACTTAAATCCACCGTTTGAAAGGGAATACCAAGTTTTTCAGCGACGAGCATCGCATCGTAACTGTCTTCGAGCCAAGGGCACTCTTTGGAGATGGTAACGCTATCGTCGTGCCAGTTTTTCATAAACAAACCGATCACTTCATAGCCCTGCTGTTGCAACAGATAAGCTGTCACACTTGAATCGACTCCGCCAGAGAGTCCAACAACCACACGTTTTGAATCGGATTTCATCGCTAAGCAAAGGTAACCAAAAGCGGTCTAGCGACGGCGACCAGTCCGTTTTTGCTGTTCGGCCTGTTCCATCATCTCTTCCATTTTTCTTTGGAATCGACTTTGCTTTTTGGGCTTCTTTTTGTTTTCCTCAATCTGTATAAAGATTTTTTCTTCATTAATGATATAGTTTTTGATCACCAACATTATCCCTATGGTAATGAGGTTTGAAATCAGATAATACAAACTCAAACCAGAGGCGTAGTTATTAAAGAAAAACAACATCATGATCGGCATGAGGTAAATCATAAACTTCATGTTTGGCATACCGGGTTGGGTGGGTTGCATTTGCTGACCCATGGTCATTTTTGAATACACAAAAATGGCAATTGATGCCAAGAGCGGGAACAGACTCACATGATCTCCATAAAACGGAATGGAAAAGGGAAGGTCTAAAATGGCGTCATAAGACGACAAGTCCTCAGCCCATAAAAAGGATTTTCCACGAAGGGAAAAGGCAACTGGAAAAAAGTAAAACAACCCCAAGAAAACGGGCAACTGCAACAAGCTCGGCACACAACCAGCCATGGGGTTTGCCCCTGCCTTGGAGTAGAGCTTCATGGTTTCCTGTTGCTTTTTGGCACGGTCATTTCCATATTTGTCGTTGAGCGCATTGATTTCGGGTCGCAATACTTTCATTTTTGCCTGTGACAAATAAGATTTATATGTCACTGGCGATAACGCCAGTCGAACGATGATTGTCATCACGATAATGGCAATCCCATAAGGCAAGAACCCACTCAACAATCCAAACAGAGGGAAAAACAAAAAGCGGTTCATCCATCCGATGATGCCCCAACCAAAAGAGATGGATTCGGAGAGATTCTCATCATAGGTTTTTAAAATCTCATAATCTGTTGGACCGATAAACCAGTCAAATGACGTGTTTAAAGCCCCATTTTGAGAAGTGATGGCTGTTGTGGTTTCAAATCGTTTTAAAAACACCGAATCGTCACTATTATCGGGATCCATCAAAGAAGATGACTCCACATCAATCGACTCAAATTGGGTGGTTGGAATGAGAATCATGCTAAAAAAATGCTGTCGGTACGAAATCCAGGACACCTCTTTGTCTTTATCATCGTCTTCACCCATAGCGGATAAGGCCTGTACTTTATCGCCTTCATACTGATAGGTCAACTGGGTGTATCGGTTTTCATAATCGGCACTCAATGCATGGCGAAACCCATCCAAGCCCCAGTATAAATCGGTTTCGGGCTGAACGTTCAAACCACTTGAACGTATCCCAAATTGAAAACGATAAGCCTGACCGTCTTCTCGTTCTTTGGAGAGGGTATAAATATAGTCCAATGTTCCTCCTGCGACTTGAGAACGCATCGTGAGTTGGTTCCCATCCAGAGTCGGTAAAAAGTCCAAGTCACGGGTATTGATCAACGCTCCGTTGGCTTCGATCCGCAAGTTGAAATCTGTGTTTCCGTCTTTGACAACAAAAATCTGCTCTTTGAGATGGTTGGTGTGTTGTTTGAGTTCAGCTTCTTGGATAAATCCACCTTTGGAGGTTACCGCCAAGCGCAACAACTCATTTTGTAGTGTTGTGACTTGTTCGGGTATGGAATCCATCAGAACGGGGGCATTGTTTGCAACCGGAACTGTGGGTTGTGGAGAATCATCCACTTGGGATTGGGTGGTTGTTGGATTGGTCTCCAACTGCGCATTTTGCTCCATCATTTCCGACTGGTCATACATCATCCAAATCAGAACGAGGAAAAGCAAAAAGAAACCGATAATTTGTAAGGGGTCTATTCTTTTTTCTTCCATCTTGGGTTATTTTTTAGATTGTGCATAGCGGTTACACGCATTCACAAAACCGACAAACAAAGGGTGTGGGTTGGCAACTGTACTGCTATATTCTGGATGATACTGCACGCCGACAAACCACGGGTGTGCAGGGAGTTCAATCGCTTCCACGAGTTTGGTTTCGGGGTTGACTCCCGAGGCAATCATGCCATGCGTTTGATATTGTTCGTAATAGGCATCATTGAACTCATAGCGGTGACGATGACGTTCTTCAATGCAGTCATTTTGATACACCTTGTGCAACAGTGTATCCTTTTCGATCGCACAAGTCCAAGCACCCAATCGCATGGTTCCACCTTTTTGGATGATATTGCGTTGTTCATCCATCAACGAAATCACGGGGTGCGGGGTGTCCGCATCCATTTCAACAGAGTTGGCAGCGGGAAGTTGGAGCACATTCCGTGCATACTCGATCACAGCCATTTGCATTCCCAAACAAATCCCAAAGAATGGAATCTGATGTTCACGAACATATTTGACCGCGTTGATTTTGCCTTCAATCCCACGCTCTCCAAAGCCCGGTGCGACGAGAACACCATCGAGATTGGCGATATTTTCTTGCACATCTTTTTCCTCCAAATACGAAGAATGAATCGGAACCACCTTGACTTCTACTTCATTGGCAGCACCTGCATGTACAAAGGATTCCAAAATCGATTTGTACGAATCTTGCAACTCGACATACTTCCCGATAAGTCCAATGGTTACACTGCTTTTTGGGTTTTTGTGACGTTTGAGGAAATTCTTCCAATGAGTCAAGTCGGGTTGGTTCTCATCTTCAATTCCCAATCGCTTCATCACCACCTGATCCAGACCTTCTTCATACATTAAAATGGGTACATCGTAAATGGTCTCTGCATCGATTGATTGAATGACGGCTTCTTGCTCGACATTGCAAAACAAGGCCAGTTTTTTCCGTAAATCATCCGAAAGTTCGTGTTCGGTTCGGCATACCAAAACATCTGCATTGATTCCGCTTTCCATCAGGGTTTTTACAGAGTGCTGGGTGGGTTTGGTTTTCAATTCTTTTGCAGCGGATAAAAACGGCACAAGCGTCAGATGGATGACCACGCAGTTTTCCCGACCGAGTTCCCATCGCAATTGACGTACGGCCTCAATATAGGGCAAGGACTCAATATCACCGACTGTACCACCGATTTCGGTGATCACTACATCGTGCTCATCGCCTTTTCCCAAAAGTTGCATACGCGCCTTAATCTCGTTTGTGATATGCGGAATCACCTGTACGGTTTTTCCTAAAAAGTCACCGCGTCGTTCTTTCTCAATCACACTTTGGTAGATGCAACCCGTTGTGACATTGTTTGCTTGCGAGGTCTTCACATTGAGAAAACGCTCATAATGTCCGAGGTCCAAATCGGTCTCAGCACCATCGTCTGTCACATAGCACTCCCCATGCTCGTAGGGATTGAGCGTTCCTGGGTCAACATTGATATAGGGATCAAATTTTTGGATGGTGGTTCGCAAGCCACGGGCTTGTAACAATTTAGCGAGGGAGGCGGAGATAATGCCTTTCCCTAATGACGAGGTAACTCCACCAGTTACAAAAACGTATTTGGAATTTGGCATTAAACGCTATTTTTTTTCAGTTCGTGAACAAAAGTACAAAACGACCATGAAAAATTCATCGGATTATTCATCAGCTAGCTCTATGGTTTCATATCCATTGTGTTGGAGCAAATACACCGCTGTGTTACGAAACCCTTTGGCTTGCTCTTGAAACAGGAATTTGTTCTGTAAATATTGGGTTTCCCCAAGTTCAAAGCCATCAATCAATTCTTCTCGTATGGCAGTTCGGAGCGACAAATCGGTCATCAACTCATACCCACGAATGGCTTCGGGAGTCGGTACCGTACCATAGGCGGACTCATAGCGTTCGTACAAGCTGGTCAATGCAATTGGATTGATATCAAATGTTTCTACGTAGGTAAACGACAGGTTTCCAAGATGTGATTGGTCGATGTTTTCATCATCGTATGCCGACGAGCGATCCAAGGTCATGAGTTTTGTTTTTCGATCCTCGTTTTGTTGGGCATTCAGCATTGACACCATACTAATGATCAGGTTGGTTTTTTTGGTTTCCAGAAAAACCCAGTTTTGCTCCAAATGCGAGGTCAGCGAGTCGATGAGTTCGGGTTTGATAAAATTGAATTCTGGGTCGGGGTTTACAATTTCTGCCAAAGGGAACTGTTCTTTCAATCGATTTTGAGCCTCCAGATTTTCGGTATCGGCCACAATCACCACACAGGGATTTTCTGCCGATTGGTCTAGAGAGTCGATATAGCGATGCATGCGTTCTCTGAGTAATTTGCGATCTGTTGAGCTATGCACCACGTTTTTGCGCATGGCCAACGGCTTGGTCGTGAGCGGGGAAATCAAGGGAAACTTGCGGTTTTCCAATTTTTCAGAGACGTTGTTAAAGTGTCGTGGCACAAAGGGTCCAACGACAAAGTCATAGGACGAAAAGTCATTGGCGTCCAAGAGTTGGTTGATCCGAAAATTACTGTTTTCCGTATCCAAGACCGTGAAATCGATTGACAGACCCAGTTCGACAAGGTCTTCCATGGCCAAGCGTGCACCTGCATAGAAGTCGAGGGATATGGTTTGCAAATTTCGTGTTTGTAAAATCTGATTCGTTTGTACCACCGAGTCAATTGGAACTGTAGGTAGACGAAATGGTGCCATCAAAGCCACTTTTAATTCCGTCTGTCGAAACAAACTATCTCGCAGATTGACCTTTTCAACGATCAAGTTGTCTTCTGTAGTATAGGTCGGAGAATTGCGTTTGGGTAGGCGCAAGATCATTCCTGCCACCAAACCCTTTTCAGACAACTCGGGATTGAGCGCAATCAGCTCTTCTTCACTCACGCCAAACTTGACTTCCAAGCGGTAATATCCCTCTTTGGGTTTTACCGTATAGTAATTGTAATTGGGATCAAATGAGTTGGTTTCGACTGTCGCTTCTGGAATCACAAGCACTTGATCAATCGATATGACTGCGTCCATTTCTGTATTTGCCGCTTTGAGTTCTTCGAGTGTAATCCTATATTGATAAGCCACACGCCAAGGCGTTTCGCCTTTTTTGACTGTATGGGTATTAGCTTGGGGTTCTGGTTCTGGTGGGGGTGGAATCTCTTTATACCGCGGAATTTTGAGTTTCATTTTCCGCTTTAAACCATCTTTGAGCTCGGGATTATAATACAACAACTGTTGCGCAGTGATTTCATATCGTTTTGTCAAGCTAAAGCTGGTATCTCCTTTTCGGACTTTATGAATCAAAAAGTGTGTACGGTAGTCTCCATTGGGGTCCTGTGCCTGTAGGTTTGCGGTGAGCAACCCAAACACAAGTCCAAAAAAGAAAAGCACACGCCTACTCCCACTCAATCGTGGCAGGCGGTTTAGAACTGATATCATAAACTACTCGATTAATTCCTTTGACTCGATTGATGATTTTATTTGAGATGTTTTGCAAAAAAGGATAGGGCAAATTCACCCAATCTGCTGTCATTCCATCGGTGGACTCCACAGCCCGAAGCGCAACGCATTTTTCATAGGTTCTTTCGTCTCCCATGACCCCTACGCTTTGCACAGGTAGCAATATCGCACCGGCTTGCCACACTTGGTCGTATAGCCCTTCTTCCTTTAGTCCATCGATAAATATCGCATCTACTTCCTGGAGCATCTGTACTTTTTCGACTGTGATATCTCCCAAAATCCGAATTGCCAAGCCCGGCCCAGGAAAGGGATGACGACCGAGCAAGCTGGCGGACAAACCCAAGGTTTTACCAACTCGTCTCACTTCGTCTTTAAACAACATCCGAAGGGGTTCGACCACTTTGAGTTTCATATAACTTGGCAATCCCCCGACATTGTGGTGGGACTTGATTGTTGCGGATGGACCATTGACAGAAACAGACTCAATTACATCTGGATAAATAGTTCCTTGTGCCAACCAAGTGATGTTGGTCAAGGCAGTGGCCTCATCATCAAAAACATCGATAAACACCTTTCCGATGCGTTTACGTTTTTCTTCTGGATCCAATATTCCAGCCAAGTATCCCAAAAAGCGATCACTGGCATCGACGCCTTTTACATTGAAACCCAAGCCCTCATATTGCTGAAGCACATCGGTAAATTCATTTTTTCGCAACAGCCCATTATTGACAAAAATACAATGGAGCTGAGGCCCAATTGCTTTGTGTAAAAGCATGGCTGTTACCGTAGAATCGACTCCACCCGAAAGACCCAAAACAACACGATCCTCTCCGATTTGATTTTGCAATGCTGTGATGGTCATCTCGGCAAATGAACTGGGTGTCCAATCTTGAACAACTCCAGCAATGGAGACCAAAAAGTTTTCCAATAACTGCTTACCGTCAGTGGTGTGATAGACTTCAGGGTGAAACTGAATGGCATAGGTCGTTTCGCCTTCAATCCGATAGGCGGCATTGTGTACATCATCCGTGCTGGCCAAACAAATTCCTTCTGTGGGTAGGGTTTGAATCGTGTCACTATGGCTCATCCATACTTGTGTACCTCGGGAAATACCCGCGAAGAGGGGGTCATCGTTGATCGTTGTCAGTTTAGCACGTCCATATTCCCGCGTACTGGAAGATGCAACCTTACCGCCTCCAAAGTGCGCCAGGTATTGGGCGCCATAGCATACCCCAAGCAAGGGTTTTTTTCCACTGATTTCTGCTAAATCGGGATGGGGTGCGTCATCTCCACGAACCGAAAAGGGCGAACCCGATAGGATTACCGCTTTAAAAGTGTCGATCTGTTTTGGTGGGTTGTTAAATGGGTGAATTTCACAATAAATGTTCAATTCGCGTACGCGTCGAGCAATCAGTTGGGTGTATTGTGAACCAAAATCTAGGATTAAAACCTTGTTTTGCATGTTCAAAAATACGGTTTCTACCTCGTACTTTTTCTATATCCCTTGCTTTTTTTACATCGAAAAGCACATAAAATCTTTATCATTTGGGTCGATATGCTTTATCAAAAAGGGGATGAAATCATCACCGTAATACAAAACAAACTCTGCAAAATTGGCCCTGCGCTCTTGCAAATCTCCCATCGGGAATAGCTGTTTTTGGAGTTCAGTTAGGCGATTGACGTGATCCACCAATTTGATTCGTTGGGCTTTGAGTAGTCTTTTTTCGAGTCTATCAATTCCCTTTTTTTGCTTTTTTTCCTGTGCTTCTACTGCTCCCAAAAATGAAGCGTCAGTTTGTTTGGCAAGCACATAAAGTGCCCGAAACTGCTGATCCAAATGCGCTTTAAATTCACCCAAATCGATATCGATATTGCTGATTTGACGAACCCGATGGTTGATCAACTCGTTGGTTGGTAAAAACAAATCCGCAATCGAAATATCCAGTTTGTCGATCTTTTGTTGCTGCTTATCGCTGATCAACAAAACCGAAGATCGCAGTTTGAGCATGGGCATGGGCAAATCAAAGCTCGAAAATACCGCGCTGAGCTGCAACCAATAGGCCAACTCCGAACCACCCCCAACAGTCACCAAATTGGGCAAAACAAGTTCTTGATATATCGGACGAAACAAGGCATTGGGTGAAAATCGCTCGGGGTGGGATTTGATTTCCTTGATCAATTCCTGTTTGGAAAATGAAATCGCTGTATCGACAACCCCATAGCCAGTTGCAGTTTTCTCAATGCGCTGCCGTCCCGACTCTCCCATATAAAATAGGTTGATATCTCTGGGATTGACCTGTGCTTTAATCTTAGTTTGCAAAGCATCATTTAGCTTTTTAACTGTCATTTCACTTCCCTTTTGTATAAGTTGCTCATCGCATTCTCGTTGGAAATACGGAATAAATTCTTGCTTTAGCCGTGGGTTATCACCATCGACAATGACCAAACCATAGCGACCAAAAAGCTGATGAACCAAAAAGCGAGTAGCATCTGCCAAATTGGAATGCGCAACATAGCTTTTCGCAAAAAACTCTTGAAGTTCTTCCCCATGAGGACGATCGCCCAAATGCTGTTTCCAAACCTCCAAAACCTGATCCAAACCCTCGGTTGACAAACGCCCCACTGGCCCCTGTTGCTCTCTTGACCAGTGAATGCTCTGCCCATTGACTGAAAAGTGATTGATTTCTTCAAAATCGTGATCCTCTGAGGCCATCCAATAGACCGGCACATAGGTATTCCCGTCCTGAAGTGCGTTCCATTGGTTTGCAATCTTTATGACATCGATAATTTTATATAAAAAATAGAGCGGTCCCGTAAACAGATTCAACTGATGCCCTGTAGTTATGGTAAAACTCTTAGGCGACAACAAGCTGTCGATCTGAGTTGTGGGCGCATCCTTGATGTGTTGGTATTGGGCACTGAGCACCTCTTTGAGGGTTTGTCGCTGTTGGGCGGTAAATTGCTTTTTCTGCTGTTGGACATGCGCTGGGTCGGGGCGATTCGCAAACGGACGATAAAAACCCGTTAAAGCAGGGTCGGCAGAAACCACACGACTTGCCAAATCAGGCAAGCGCTGCGCGGATGTATGTGGAATTCGATGGATTTGCATGCCATAAAGATACAACACAGATGACTAGGGACTAGCAAGCGGGAAAAGACAACAGAGATGCTTTGCTTTGTCATGCCTACTTTCGGTAGGTAAACCCATTTTCGGGGGCCTGCCGGAGGCAGGAGTGACAAAGGGTTTCTATTCACCGTCAACGAACAACCATTAACTTTTACCTTTAAATATAATTGGCTCTGTTGGGTTGGCATAGAGGTCAAAGTCTTCGGATTGTTCAATCGTAACGTGCACAAAATCGCCCAAACGCAAATAGTGTGTTTTGGCGTCGATGCGGATTTCGTTGTCCACATCTGGTGAGTCATACTCCGAACGCCCGATATAGTAGTTGCCTTCTTTGCGATCGATCAAACAACGTAGGGTTTTGCCAATCATCTGCTGATTGTTCTCCCATGAGATTTGGGATTGGATGGCCATGATTTCGTTGGCGCGTTGCTGCTTAACTTCGGCGGGTACATCGTCAATAAGTTGGTGAGCATGGGTGTTTTCCTCATGGCTATAGGTAAAGCAGCCCAATCGTTCAAATCTGGTGTCGGAAACCCATTGTTTGAGCAATTCAAAATCTTCTTGGGTTTCGCCAGGATAGCCCACAATCAGGGTGGTGCGTATGGCCATATTCGGTACACGTTCTTTACACGTATTGAGCAGGGCGTTGGTTTTTGCATAGGTGGTTCCGCGGCGCATGGATTTTAAAATGTTGTCAGAAATATGCTGTAAAGGCATGTCGATATACTGACAGACTTTGGGTTCGTCGCGAATTACGTCGAGGACATCGAGGGGAAAGCCCGTCGGAAAGGCATAGTGCAAGCGAATCCATTCGATACCGTCCACGGTAACGAGTTGGCGCAACAAGTCGGCCAATCGTCTTTTTTTATACAGGTCAAGGCCGTAATAGGTCAGGTCTTGAGCGATTAAAATCAATTCTTTTACGCCGTCGGCTGCGAGCTTTTTGGCTTCTTGGACGAGGCTTTCTATGGGTTTGGATCGGTGTTTGCCTCTCATCAGCGGAATCGCACAAAACGAGCATGGGCGGTCACAGCCCTCCGAAATTTTGAGATAGGCATAGTGCTTGGGCGTTGTGGTCAGGCGTTCTCCGATGAGTTCATGCTTGTAGTTTGCACCTAAGGCCTTGAGTAAAATGGGCAGGTCTGTGGTCCCAAAATACTGATCGACTTCGGGAATTTCCTGTTCCAAATCGTCTTTGTAGCGTTCGCTCAAACAGCCCGTTACAAAGAGCTTATCGATGGTTCCGGCTTCTTTCTTCTTGGCAAAGTTGAGAATCGTTTGCACAGATTCTTCCTTGGCATTATCGATAAACCCACAAGTATTGACCACCACTATATTCCCTTCTTTTTCATGAACGACTTGTTTGTCGTTGGCTTGAAGTTGTCCCATCAAAACTTCGGAGTCGTAGATGTTCTTGGAACAGCCCAAGGTGACGACATTGATAGTGTTTTTTTTAAGGGATTTTGTTCGCATAGCGCTTATTCGTATCCTTTAGGTAATTCTCTGTATCGCGTAAGAGATTCGTATGCCGCCCCCAATGAGTACAGTTTTTGTTCTTGAAAGCTTGGTGCAACAAAGGTCAAGTTTTTTGGCTCTCCTTGCCCCGTATATCCCATCGGTACGGAGATACATGGATAAAAAGCTGCCGCAGCATAGGCCGCATTGTAGTTATTTATACTCAAGACGGCATCCAAATTGTAGGTCTCTATAGGGGCATTGAAAAAGGACGTTGCGGCATGATGAAGTCGATCCACAAGCGATTGCAGTTGGTCATCCGTTAACTCCTCAGCAACAACACCTTCCAGTCGGCCTTGACCATAGGGCATGCGCAAGAGGGAATCTTGTTCATTGTAGTCCATAACCGACTGAACATCTTTACCACATAAGGACGGGTTTGCATGACTGTTGAAATAGTTTGGAAAATCTATTTTCATTTCCGCATTGAGCAGGGACAAAAAGCCCGTAAGCTCGATATTTGGCGGCTCATACTCAATGACCACTGCCCCATGACTGCGCAGGGTGTTTATGGCTTTGCGGTACAAGGAGTCTGCAGCAACCAAAGATTTGATTGCGCCAAGTCGAAATCCTGTAAAACTTCGGTTTTGACTGGCAAGGATATAGTCCACCTGCGAGTCAGTTCCTTTTGACGTTACAGGGTCTGCAATATCTTTCCCCTTCATCGCATCGATTAAAATGGCATTATCCACCACCGTTTTGGTCATCGGTCCCGCAGTGTCAAGGGTGCTCGAAATCGGAACCATTCCCATCCGACTAATCAAGCCGATGGTGGGCTTACATCCGACAACTGAGTTTTGACCCGAGGGAGATAAAATCGAACCTGAGGTTTCTGAACCAACAGCAGCAACTGCATAATTGGCAGCCACAGCAACACCACTGCCGGAACTCGAACCACCTGTTTCAAAAAGTCTTCTTCCATAGGGATTTAAAGTCTGTCCACCAACAGCACTGTAGCCCAAAGGACAACCATCACAAAAATAATAAGCCCACTCACTGAGGTTGACTTTCCCCAAAATCAAAGCTCCTTTGGCTTGGAGTTGAGACACCACAAAAGCGTCGTTCTCAGTTGTATGGTCTTGTAAATATGCCGCTCCTGCCGTTGTGGGCATGTCTTGGGTGTTAATATTGTCTTTTAACAATATGGGCATACCATAGATGGGATGTTGATTTTTCTGCTGTTGACGATCCTTCTCCTTAGCCTGCTCAATTACTTTGGGGTTCAATGCTAAAATGGCGTGAAGAGTGGTGTTGGGATTACTTTCAAACTTCCGAATGCGGTACAAATAAAAAAGAACCAATTGTTCATAGGTCAACGTCCCTTCCTGTATGTGTGACTGCAAAATCGGAATATCTTGTTCGATAATTAAGGGTTTCAGGGCTTGATAGGTATCGTTCCCAAATCGGTTTAAAGCGGTTTCAAATGGAGCCCACATCTCATTTTTGTCCAATAATTTGGATTGGATCAACTGAAACTTCATTCGCGGGTTTTCATGCGTTTCGTTGGCTTGAAGTTCTGCAGTTTCGTCATAGGGTTTCCAATAAACTGTGGGGGCATTTGTACAGGCAACAAAACTGATAATTGATAAAAAAGAAATAATACATCTCATATCAGAAAATTAAAACAAGGAATCTACAAATTCTTTTGGACGAAATTCTTGCAAGTCCTCCACCCCTTCGCCAACCCCGATATATTTGACAGGCACTTGCATTTGATCGCAAATCCCCAATACCACTCCCCCTTTGGCAGAGCCATCAAGCTTGGTGATGGCCAAGGCAGTGATTTCGGTAGCTTGTGAAAATTGACGCGCTTGCTCGAATGCGTTTTGCCCGGTAGAGCCATCGAGTACCAACAACACTTCATGGGGTGCATCGGGGATCGATTTTTGAATCACTCTTTTGATTTTTGCCAATTCATTCATCAGATTGACCTTGTTATGTAGTCGACCTGCGGTGTCAATAATGACATGATCGACTCCTTGGGAGAGTCCAGACGCAACCGCATCATAAGCTACAGAAGCTGGGTCGCTGCCCATTTGTTGCTTGACAATTGGTACCCTCACTCGTTCTGACCACATGGTCAGTTGATCTACTGCTGCAGCGCGAAAGGTGTCCGCAGCTCCGAGAACGACTTGCTGACCAGCAGCGTGATAAAGATGGGCGAGCTTTCCAATGGTGGTGGTTTTACCAACGCCATTGACCCCCACAACCAAAGTTACTCGAGGTTTGACATCGCGCGAACTTTCCTCTTCTAAGTTTAACAAAGTGGTGATTTCGTCTCGAAGGATCAAATGAAGCTCTTTGGAGTTCATGTATTTGTCCCTGGCCACACGTTTTTCAAGAAGGTCTATGATTTTAAGGGTGGTATCTACACCAATATCTGCACTGATCAATACCTCTTCCAATTGATCCAATACACTAGCATCAACCGTACTTTTTCCAGCAACTGCTTTCCCAATTTTATCTACAAGCGATTGCTTGGTCGGCTCGAGTCCCTTGTCTAATTTTTCTTTGGAAAAAAACCGCTTGAAAATCCCCATTCTTCTTTTTTGTAAATGTAAGAAATAAAAAAAGCCACGAATCGTGGCTTTTATCATTGTTTAATATGGTTGTTATTTTTTGGCAAGCCACTCATTCACTTGCTCAGGAAGCATCGTGGATTCTACAAAAGTGTACGCACCAGATTTATCGCTTTTAACCATTTTGATGGCTTTGGTCAAACGCTTTGATGATGTCTGTAAAGTTGCAACGGTTTTCTTTGCCATGATTACTTAATTTCTTTGTGAACAGTCATTTTTTTCAAAATCGGGTTGAATTTTTTCAATTCAATACGATCGGGAGTGTTCTTTTTATTTTTGGTTGTGACATAACGAGATGTACCCGCAAGGCCTGAAGCTTTGTGTTCTGTACATTCTAAAATCACTTGAACTCTGTTTCCTTTTTTAGCCATGACAATGAATTTAGAGGACGCCTTGGGCTGTGGCTTCTTTGAGCACGGCCGCAAGTCCTTTTTTATTGATGGTTTTTAAAGCAGACGTAGAGAGTTTGAGGGTGATCCACTTCTCTTGATCAGTCAAGTAGAAGCGTTTTTTAATCAAGTTCACTTCAAAACGTCTTTTTGTTTTGTTCATCGAGTGGGAAACATTGTTTCCAACCAACGCTTTTTTACCGGTAATTTGACAAACTTTTGGCATTGCAAAAAATGATTTTTGTAATCGGAGTGCAAATAAACAATATTTTTAACGTACTGGCAAATGTTTTTTATCGATTAACCCAGCATTTTTCTCGTGAGCTCCAAGGCCTTATTAACGGTTTTCTGAACGGTCTTTTCTCTGCTCTTGCCAAAGGCAAAGCGTTCAACACGTTCAAAATCGGGTCCGACAAGGGCAATCACCACGGTTCCCACCTCAGCATCGGAGTCGCCTTTGGTTGGCCCTGCATTGCCAGTTGTTGCGATAGCATAGGTGCTTTTCATTTGCTCACGTACCCCTTTGGCCATCGCCAAAGCGACCTCCTCACTCACCACAGTATGTGTTTTGATCAAGTCATCAGATACTCCCAATGTATCTTGCTTAGTCTCTGTTTTGTAAGCGACTACTCCCCCACAAAAATAGGCCGAAGCCCCTGGAATCGAAGTTAGCAATGCCGCAACACGTCCCCCTGTGCAACTTTCTGCTACCGCAATGGAAGATTGTTTTTTGATCAACAAATCTCCGATTTGTGCCTCAATCGGGCGATCAGATTCAAAGCCCGTGATAATTTCTCCAATTAATGGGCGAAGACTGTCAAAATATTGATCGACTTCCTTTTGAAGTTGGTCTTCATCATCGCCACGCGCTGTAAGTCGCAAGCGCACACGACCTAAATTTGGCAAATATGCGAGCTTGATATGTGTGGGTAGCGCTGCTTCCCAGTCGTGGATAACTTCCGCAATACGACTTTCGCCCCATCCGTAGGTCATCATGGTTTTGTGTATAAGAACAGGTCGCTTAAAGTGATTCTTGAGCTTTGGAGTAAGCTGCGTATCCATAATGCTTTTCATTTCATAGGGGACTCCTGGTAAGGCCACATAGACAGTATCGTTTTTTTCCATCCACATTCCAACAGCCGTACCAAACCGATTCTCTAACAAAACGGCTTTGGAAGGCACCATCGCCTGGGCGCGGTTCAGGTCATTGATCGGTACATTGACATATTGTGCAAAGAGTTTTTCGATATGCGCCAATACATCTGGATTGTGTACCAAGTCATCGTTGAAAAAACTACAAAAGGAAGTTTTTGTAATATCATCTTTGGTCGGTCCCAAACCGCCTGTGAGCAAAACAAGGGAAACGCGCTGCTGCGCTGCTTCCATGGCATTGGTAATGGCGTGTTCGGAATCGGACACCGAGGTGATCTGAGAAACTTCAATACCGATAGCATTTAGTGATTTGGCAAGAAAAGCGGAGTTCGAATCCACAATCTGACCAATCAAAATCTCGTCGCCAATGGTAATGATTTCTGCTTGCATTATTTAATCTTCAGCGTAAATGAGTGTTGACCCGCTAATTGTCCTGTCAGTTCATCGCCCTTTTGTACAAGACCCACTCCAGATGGTGTGCCAGTAAACAAGATATCGCCAATTTTGAGGGTGAAATAACGCGATACATAACTGATAATTTCATCAATGCCCCATATCATATTGGCAGTGGTGTCGTTCTGAACGACAGCAGCGTTTTTTGTCAACTGGAATTGAAGGTCGTTGATGTTCTTAAACTGAGACTTGTCAAACCACTTACCAACATAGGCAGCGCCATCAAAAGACTTGGCCTTTTCCCATGGCAAACCTTTGGCTTTGAGTTCGTTTTGCAGGTCTCGAGCAGTAAAGTCCAATCCCAGTCCAATTTCGTCGTAATACTTGTGTGCAAATTTGGTTTGTATATGCTTGCCAATG
>JAKMFI010000044.1 GCA_022425505.1 Flavobacteriaceae bacterium
CAAGAGATTCGCATACAAAAAGCAGCATTTCCCTTACATTTGGCACGCCTAAACGATGATAGCTATTACAAAACCTTGCGCAACAAACTCCATTGGGGGAAAGACCGACGCAATTGAGCAATAAATGTAAATCCTGATTCGTTTAGCATACATAATTCCTGTACAGTGTTGAGAGCCATTCTATTGTGTCTGATTATTCCCATGATATTTGCTCATGCGCAATATCGCGAAGTTGGGCTATTTCTTGGAGGTACGAACTACATTGGGGAGGTGGGAAAAACGACTTTTGTTCAACCCTCGCTCAAATCGCCCTCTGCAACCCTGTTTTACAAAAGCAATTTTTCACCGCGTTTTGCCTTTCGTGTCGAACTAGGCTTGAGTTCAATTCAAGGCATCGACTCCCTATCGGTAGAGCCATTACGAAGAGAACGTGCCAAAAGTTTTATCAATTCGATCAATCACACATCAGCCATACTAGAGGTCAATTATTTTGAAATGGATTTCTCTGACTTTAAAACTTCGTGGTCACCCTATCTATTCGCGGGATTGAGTTATTTAAAACACCGTGACTTGTACTACCCCGTCAGTGAATCCGTTGCCAATTATCAAAACAATGACTTTTCATTTGCGATTCCCATGGGAGTTGGTGTCAAAACCCGTTTGGGTATGAATTTTCTATTGGGTTTTGAAATCAAGGCGCTTTACACCTTTAGTGACAACCTCGATGGAAGTTTTCCTACATTTGTGGACGAAATTGATCAACAACTAGCATTTGGAAACAGTTTAAGTAACGATTGGATCATTTTTACTGGGTTTTCACTCTCCTATTCCTTTGGTCGTGGTTGGTTTATAGAAGGTCTATTATGACAGCAATTGACATTGATATCAAAAGATTGCCAAAGCACATTGCCATTATCATGGATGGAAATGGTCGCTGGGCAAAGCTGCGTAACCAACCCCGTGTTTTTGGTCACCGTGAAGGGGCAAAATCGGTGCGTAAAGTTGTAGAGGCTGCTGCTCGCATAGGAATAAATAACCTGACCTTGTATGCGTTTTCGACTGAAAACTGGAATCGCCCAAAACACGAAGTCAAAACTTTGATGAAGTTGCTTGTCAGCGCATTAAAGCGCGAACTGCCTTTGATGAAAAAGAACAATATCCGACTGAATGCGATTGGACATACTGATATGATGCCCGAGAATGTTCAAAACGAATTGCAAGAGGTCTTGGACGAAACCAAAACGAATACGGGGCTTGTGCTGACCCTCGCCCTAAGCTATGGTGCACGACAAGAAATTCAGCGTGCAATTCAAGAAATCAGCTATAAAGTTAAAAATAACATAATTTCAGTTGAAAATGTTGACGAAGACATAATAAATAAGCATCTTTACACACAAAATTTACCAGATGTCGATCTGCTGATTCGCACAAGTGGTGAAGTCCGAATAAGTAATTTTTTGTTGTGGCAAATCGCCTATGCAGAATTGTATTTTACTGAAGAGCTTTGGCCCGATTTTGACGAGACTTCCCTACACAATGCAATCACAGATTATCAACTAAGAGAACGTCGATTTGGAAAAACGAGTGAGCAAATTGCTGAATAATATCACCCCTTGGATTTTTTTGTTTCTGACTGTATGTAGCAGTTCACTGGCGCAACAAACCCCCTCTTTTGATCAGGGAAAACTGTATACCTTGGGCAAAATTGAAGTCACTGGCATAAAAAGTTTTAGCCCACAAACTGTCATTGCGTATACTGGTCTTCGTACTGGACAACAAGTTCGAATCCCTGGAGATGACATCAGTGCCGTCATCAACAAACTTTGGAAACTCGAGCTCTTTAGCGACATCAACTTTTATCTGACACGAGTGGAAGGGGATACTGCTGATATTGAGATCTACATTCAAGAGCTTCCAACGCTTTCTGATTTTACCATCACGGGGGTCAAAAAGAACAAACTACAAAGTTTGATTGACGACACGGGATTGAAAAAAGGGCTAAAAATCAGTGAAAACTTTTTAGAAACCACAGAAAACTACATCGTAAATAAGTACCGAAAAGATGGCTTTTTAAATTCGAAAGTCACCATCGAAACCAAAAAAGATACGGTTGGCAGCAACAGTCAAAAAATGCTGATCTTTATTGATCGTGGAGATCGTGTGAAAATCAACACCATTTCATTTGAGGGGAATGATGAATTTAATGATGGTACGTTGCGAAAGCAATTCAAAAACACCAAACGTAAATTCTTTGGTCGCTTTTGGAAAAAATCAAAGTTCATTGAAGACGATTACAACGAAGACCTGGGCGCCCTTATCGATTACTACAAAGAAAAAGGGCATCGCGATGCAAGAGTGGTTTCTGATACAGTGATCTCCAATGACAATGAAATCGACGTTCAAGTCAAAGTGGTTGAGGGAAACAAATACTACTTTGGAGATGTTAACTTTTTGGGGAATAGTGTCTATTCCGATCGAGACCTTGCCCGCCTATTGGGAATCGATAAAGGAGACACTTATAATGGGGTATTGCTCCGCAAACGGATCGCAGATCCCACCAAGCCAGATGGAGAGGATTTGACCAACCTATATCAAAACAATGGGTATTTATTCTCGTCGGTTAACCCTGTCGAAATCAGTGCCGAGAACGACACCATCAACTTCGAAATTCGAATTATTGAAGGAAAACCAGCTTATTTTAATCGAATCACCGTGGTCGGTAACGATCGGACCAATGACCATGTGATTTACAGAGAAATCCGCACCAAACCAGGCGCATTGTACAGCAAAGATCTCGTTGTTCGATCGGTTCGAGAATTGGGTCAACTCGGTTTTTTCGATCCAGAGCAAATTTCTCCTGATTTTAAAAACGTAGACCCCAATGCAGGAACGGTGGATATCGAATACGGACTCGTTGAAAAAGGAGCCAGTCAAATCGAGCTTCAAGGTGGATATGGCGGTGGTGGCTTTATCGGAACCCTTGGATTGAGTTTTAGCAATTTTTCGATGCGAAACATTTGGAACAAATCGGCATACAGACCTGTTCCTATGGGGGATGGACAGCAGTTGTCATTGCGTTTGCAAAAAAGTCGTTTTTACGAAACCTACAGTTTTTCATTTGCAGAACCGTGGCTTGGCGGCCAACAGCCGGTTCAATTTTCAACCTCGATTTCACAAACTACTCAGTACCGATATAATTACTTTACAGGTCGTGCAGACACAAGTCAGTATTTTAAAATTCGTGGTATAAATATCGGCTTGGCCAAACGCTTACAAGTGCCTGACGATTACTTTACCCTTTCTCAAGCAATCGGTTATCAATTTTATGATTTAAATAATTACTATACGGGCCTATTCACCTTTGGAGATGGCGTATCAAACAATCTGTATTACACCGTTGCCCTATCCCGAAATAACACCTATACCAACCCCATTTTTCCCTTAGGAGGCTCTCAATTTTCAGTAAGTGCAAAGGTTTCATTTCCGTATTCTTTGGTCAATAATGTAGATTATGCGAATTTGGGAGAACAAGCTGCCTATCAAAATACAGACGGAACGCCAGATCAAGCAAAAATTGATCAGGAGAAATTTAAGTGGTTGGAGTATTACAAATTGAAATTTTCTGGCTCATGGTATAGCACGATCATCGACAAATTGGTACTGAAAACACATACTGAGTTTGGTTACTTGGGAACATACAATACAGATCGTGGAATCATTCCATTTGAGCGCTTTTATTTGGGTGGGGATGGACTTTCACAGTATGCACTTGATGGACGAGAAACCATCGCCATGAGAGGATACGAAAACCAGTCTTTATCGGATCGGGATGGCGCCACGATTTACAATAAGTTTTCGTTGGAGCTGCGGTATCCAATCACCCTCAAACCGTCGGCTTCTATTTATGCATTGAGTTTTTTGGAAGCAGCAAATTCCTATAACAATTTTAAGCAATATAATCCGTTTGATATGAAGAGGTCCGCTGGTTTTGGGATTCGAATTTTTATGCCTGCCTTTGGTCTTCTCGGAATCGATTTTGGATATGGATTTGACAGCCCTAGTGAAGGTGATCTGAGCCCCCACGGATGGGAAACACACTTTATCATCGGGCAGCAATTTTAATTTGTTTTGAAAAGAATTTTATTTCTTGGGCTTTTCTTGTGCTTTACAACTCTGGTCGTGGCGCAAAACCGGGTTCGTATCGGCTTTATGGATATGGATCGTGTGCTTGAAAATCTTAATGATTATAAAGATGCCAATGCGGCCTTGGAAGATAAAATCCGCTTTTGGAAAGAAGAAGTCAACAATAAACAAAGTAAAATCGACGAACTGCAGCAAAAATTGGATCTCGAACGTCCTTTACTGACAGAAGAGCTGATTGAAGAGAGAGAAGAAGATATTGCCTTTGAACAAGAAGAGCTAAATACCTATCAACAAAAACGATTTGGACCGCAAGGCGATTGGTTGGCGCAAAAGATCATTTTTATTCAGCCAATCCAAGATAAAATTTTGGAAGCCGTCAAAGAAGTTGCGGAAAATCGAAAACTAGATTATGTATTTGATCGAAGTGCTGAAATTTTGGTCTTCCATTCGGAAAAAAAGTACGATATTAGCAACCTTGTTGTAAAATATATCAATCAAAAAGACAAGAATAAAGCACGAGAGGAACTCGTTGAATCTCGTAAACAGGAGCATAATGCTGCTCGCCAAAAGGTTTTAGAAAAGCGTAAAAGAGAAATGGACTCGCTACGAAAAGCGAAAGCCAGTGAGCAGAAATAAAATTAAACCTCAATAGAATGAAAATTAAATTTACACACTATATCACAGCAATCTGCATTGCTTTTATGAGCTTTACAGCCCAAGCACAATCTAAGGTAACTCACATCGACTTTCAAAAACTTGTGAGTGAGATGCCCGAGGTTATCGCTGCGCAGGAAGAGATTCAAAAACTAGAAAAGGATTATACCAATGAGATTGAATCTTCTCTAAAAGAACTGCAAACAAAAATGCAAAACTACTCTGCAGATGCTGAGAATCAGACTGACCTAACAAATCAAAAGCGTCAGCAAGAATTGCAGGGTATGGAGCAAAATATCCAACAGTTTCGTCAAACAGCTCTCCAAGACGTGCAGCAAAAACAAGCCGACTTGCTACGTCCTTTGATTGAGAAGGCACGTGCCGCAGCCGAAAAAGTTGCGACTGCACAAGGGTTTGACTATGTGATGGACTCCAGTCAAGGATCTTCTGTACTCATGGCCAAAGGAAAAGACCTGATGGCAGACGTCAAAACTGAGCTTGGCTTCTAGATAAACCTCTGTAATAAACATTTAAAACTGCCTTTTTTATGGGTAGTTTTTTATTTTTACACCATGGGTGATCGTCCAATAGGCGTATTTGATTCGGGTGTGGGTGGCTTATCGCTATTGGGTGAACTTCGATCCTTACTTCCAAACGAAAATTTTATCTATATATCTGATAACGCATTTGCTCCATACGGCGCCTTATCCCCCGAGGATATCCGAAAAAGAAGTCAGGCGTTGACCCAATGGCTAATTGAACAGTCCAGTAAACTCATTGTGGTGGCGTGTAATACCGCAACAACAAATGCCATTGAATCGTTGCGAAAAACCCATCCGATCCCTTTTGTCGGAATCGAACCAGCAATCAAGCCAGCTGCACTACAAACCAAAACAGGAGTTGTTGGCGTACTTGCGACCAAAGGGACCTTAAGCAGTGGACTCTTTCATGAAACCTCTACGGCCTATGGTCAAGGTGTTCGAATCCTCGAAAAGGAAGGGAAACATTTGGTCGAGATGATCGAAAATGGAATGCTCCAAAGCGAAGAAATGGAGCAACTCTTGCATAGCTATACGCAACCCATGATCGAACAAGGGGTTGACCACTTGGTTTTGGGGTGTACGCACTACCCCTTTTTAACGCCCATATTGACTCGAATCCTGCCGCAACAAATCAAAATCGTTGACTGCAATGGTGCTGTCGCCAAACAAGTCGAGCGCGTCTTGAATAAAAAAGATTTAGGTTGTGAGTCTCAACATCTGGGGAATACCACTTACTTCTACACGGGGGATTCACAAACCATGCGTCAATTTGTTTCTCCTGATGATGTCAATGTACTTTCTATTCCGTAAACCAACCCGCATAATTGGTATAGTTGTCTGCTATTCTTTCGATTTCACCTTCTAAGAGTTCGGCTGAAATATCCTTAATCTTTTTTGCAGGAACTCCTCCATAGATCGTACCCGATGGCACGTGAGTTCCTTGTGTTAGGACTGCCCCAGCAGCAATAATGCTGTTGGGCTCAACCACACAGTCGTCCATCACAATCGAACCCATTCCAATCAAAACATTGTCGTGAATCGTACATCCGTGCACAATCGCATTATGTCCAATCGAAACACGATTTCCGATTGTTGTTGGAGAACGCTCATAGGTCGCATGGATCACTGCGCCATCTTGGATATTGACTCGGTCTCCAATTCGAATACTGTGGACATCACCTCGAATGACTGCGTGATACCAGACCGAACAATCCCGACCCATCACCACGTCACCAATGACAACAGAAGTCTCAGAAAAAAAACAATTCACCCCATGAATAGGCGTTTTTCCACGTACTGTTTTTAGAATCATGTTTAAATGTACAAAATCAAAGGGTTTGATGATGTGGTTTGTGTATTTTTGTAAAAAATTGCGCTATGTTTCAGTTTACCATTGCAACAACTGACAACCCAACTCGAATTCGTTTTGTAAGCAACCAACCCTTAGGCGATGATCAAATCGACTTTACAAATGTTGACGATGCTGGAGGTTTCCCATTGATCCAACAATTGTTTTACCTCCCTTTTGTCAAGCATGTTCGTTTGACTGAAAATTGGATCGAGGTTGAGCGTTTTGATATCCTAGAGTGGGCTGATGTGCAAGACGAAGTTGCATCACAACTCGCCGATTACCTCAATCAGGGTGGAAAGGTCAAAAAACAAGCCGATCAAAAAGAAGCCATTTCGGTTTATGCGGAAAGCACACCCAACCCTGCTGTGATGAAATTTGTTTGTAGCAAACGTATCGTAGGCGAAGTTTATGAAGCAAAAAATATTGATGACGCAAAGAACTCCCCTCTGTCGACTGAATTGTTTCATAAGCCCTATGTCAAAGAGGTATTTATGGACGAGAATTTTATCTCGATTACCAAATATGAAATCTCCGAGTGGGAAGAAATTGTACAAGACTTACGTCAATACCTTCGCGATTATATCGCAGACAACAAGGCCGTGGTCACTGGAGACACATCCCCAAAAGAGAATGCTCCACAAACTGCGTATGGGGGTACCGCTTTGGAAATTATCCAAATTATCGATCAACATATCAAACCCGCCGTTGCTTCTGACGGTGGAAACATCGTGTTTGATTCATACAATGAAGAGCTCAAATCCGTTCAAGTCATTCTACAAGGTGCTTGTAGCGGATGTCCTTCCTCTACTTTTACGCTAAAAAACGGAATCGAGCAATTGCTACGCGAAATGTTACCTGGCAAGGTTGAAGCCGTAACAGCAATCAACGGTTAGGTCGACTGACCCAAGGCGTTCTTTTTTTGCGGGCTTGTTTGGAATGCTTTGAGATAGTCTACATCAAAATAGGCGACATCCTCAAAAACCTGTTGTTCAAATGCATCTTGTGCCTGTTTTACCATCTGTGCTGCACTTGGGTATGATGGATCTTTCGGGAAAACAAATTGTGTGTTGTGATCGATAATCTCTTCGCATTTTTCAAGTCCAGTTCCCACAAAATAAACCGGTCCTTTTGCTGTCCATTCGGCAAAGCTTTTAGGTGATATTATATGTGGACTAGCAGGTTGTACGCAATGATAGTCGTGAGTATAAATTGCACAATATACCTCGTCTCTGCGAGCATCAAGAGTCGCAATGATATGACCATCGCTTGGTGTGATTTCACGTGCAACAATATCCAGGGTTGGAATTGCGATCAGGGGGATGTCATTAGCGTAGCATAGCCCTTTGGCAGCAGCAGCTCCAATACGAAGTCCTGTATATGATCCTGGACCCGAGCTCAGGGCAATGGCAGCCAAGTCGGAAGGTTTTAGATTGTGTTTGAACAATACCTTATCGATATAGGTATGCAAGAGTTGGGCATGCTGATAGTTCTCATGGTTGGATTGTACCAAACTGGATAGTTCGCCGTCTTCACAAAGTGCGACCGAACACTGGGTTGTTGTGGTTTCTATACAAAGCAAATGCGATGGCATACCCAAAAATAGCAAACAAAGTGCTACCGACTATAAGTTTGCAATTGGAATTCCAAAATACAGCTCCAAAATTTTGATTTTGAAAATAAAATCATACTTGGCACGCAACCATGCAGACTGTGCAGATTCAAATTGCAATTTGGCTTGGCTAAACTCAAAAGCAGTTGCTGCCCCTGCTTCAAAACGGCTTTGTGCATAGCTGTAGGCTTTGCTGCGCGCATCCAAAGTTTTTTGTGCAGCCACATATGCCTGCTGAGCTCCTTTGCTGTCGTTATAGGCCTGATTGATGCTATTTTCCAAGTCCAAAACCTGTTGTTTATACTGAAATTCAGAGCGCTCAACATTGATTTTTGACCGCTCAATATTATTCTTCAATGAGAACCCATTGAGTATGGGAATGTTGAGGCTCAAGCCAAAATTATGACCGTCATTGAGCTTCAATTGATCTTCAATTGGAAGTGCCGCAACGACTCTTTGGTTATAAATTGGGCGAACAACAGACTCCCCTGTCAATTCAACAACGCCAACCTCCACCAAATCAAATGTATTGGTTTGCTCCAAGCGATCGGCATAAGAAATTCTCGAGCTATAGGAATAAAATCCCGAGAGACTTGGTTTGCTAACCGATTTGGCAAGGCGTAAATCGGTTTTGGCGATGTCGATATTTGTCAGCGCCAATTTGATGTCGTTACGATAATCAAGTGCCTTTGCTACCAAATCTGTTGGCCGTTGAACCAAAATTTCCTGACCCTCAATTGCGAAGTCTTCATCTGCAATTTCAAAATTTTCATAATCTTGAATTAGCAGTAGCTGCGCCAATGACAACTTTGCCATGGTATATTGGTTTTGAGCGACAACCAATTGCTGTTCTTGTGAAGCCAAAACGGCTTGCATTTCAAAAAGATCCCCCTCGGGCAAAACCCCTGCTTGTACTTGTTCTTGTGTGCGCTGGAGTTCGAATTTGGTCAGCTCGAGTTGTGCCTGTTCAATGCCAACTGCTTCCCGACTAAATACCGTTTGTAGATATCCATTGGCTACAAATAAGGCCACACCTTCTTTCATGTCTTCAATTTGGTATTGACTAGCTAGTAGGGCTAGATTGGCGCGAAGCAATTGAAGTACATTTTGACCGCCGCGATACAGGTCAACGCCAACACTCACAGAGGCATTGGTAAATTGTGTGGTCACATCTTCCAAAAGTCCAGTCGTGATGTTTTGATTCAAACCGATATTCCAAGAATGGTTTGCTCCGATATTCACATTGGGTAAAAAGCCCCCTATCGCATCGCTTTTTGCGGCTTGTGCATCAAGAGTGGACAGGTTGGCCTGACGAATTTGGATGTTGTTTTCAAGAGCGTGTAACACTGCGCTTTTGAGTGTCCACGGTTCCGTTTGCGCTTGTGGCGTCGCCGTCCCCAAAACCAAAATGAAGAATGGGAAGACAATCCGGAGCGATTTTGTAATCATATTAATCTTCATTTTCATCTAGTTTGTCTGGTTCCTCAGTTTTGTTCCAAACCTTAATCAGATCGCTTTCTTTAAGACCTTCTACAATTTCGACATTGATTCCATCAGAGATTCCAAGAGTCAGATCCCGACGCTCAAATGTCTGCTCTGCTGTTTGCACCTCCACATAGGGCTCTTGTGTCTTGCTGTCAAATTGAAGTAATGCCTCCCGAATCGCAGGCACGCTATCCTTTTGTTGTAGTACCAAAGATGCATTGGCACTGTAGCCCGCTCTCACTGTAAAATCGGCAGGTAAAAATACGTCCGCTTCGATTTTAAACTGTACCGTACCCTGTTCTTCACTTCCTTTTGGTGCAATAAACCGCAAGCTTGCTTCGAATTCTTGATCTGGAACTGCGCCCAAACTCACCTCGAGATTGGTGCCTACACGAATTTTAGCAACCTCGGACTCGTCCACCTGCCCTTCAAAAATCATTTTTCCAAGGTCGGCGATTGATGCGATGGTTGTTCCCGCATTAAAACTGTTTGATTCGATGACTTGGTCTCCTTCCTCTACAGGAACTTCAAGTACGGTTCCTAAAACAGTCGCTCGGATATTGGTATTGGCTGATCTGTCTCCACCCGTTGATCCTTCACGAATAATCTGCAAATCATTTTCCACATTAACCAACTCTTGCTTGGCTTGTTTATAGCTCAGTTCGGCTGCATTAAAATCACGTTCTGAAAGAATTCCTTTTTCATACAATTGCTGATTTCTAGTAAAATCTTTTTCCGCGTTGACCACGACAAGCTTGGCATTTTCAACTCGACCTTGCGCACTATTAAGCGTTTGCTCGTTGGGAACAACTTTGACACGCGCCAAGAGGTCACCCGTATTGACGAGATCCCCTTCCTCAACGGCAATCATTTGAATGATCCCAGGTATTTGTGGTTTGATTTCAACCTCATCTTGCGGGATGATTTTACCAGTTACCAAAGTCGTTTCGCGGATACTTGTTCGAAACAAAGTCTCCGTTTCAAATACCGTTGATGGGGTTGCATTGGTTCTGATAAAATAAGCAGTGGCAAACAGGACTCCCCCGACGCCGATTGTGATAAGTAGATATTTCAAGTATTTATTCATTGTAATAGATAATATTATTGTTATTCTTCTCGTAGTGCATCAATTGGTTTTATACTCACTGCGCGTTGTGCAGGGATTAGGCCGATGAGTGTGCCGAGTGTAACCATTAAAATCAAAGCCGCAGCAATATAGGACAAGGGTACGGTCGGATTGGTGTATGGAAATGTTGAACTGTCAGCTGTGAGCGCGTTGATGATCGCCAGCACAAACGACCCCAAAACAATGCCCATGACTCCAGCTGTTAAGCTCAAAAACACAGACTCGAGAATGATTTGACTTCGCACCTCCTTTGGGGTTGCCCCCAAAGCCCTGCGAATCCCCAGCTCTTTTGTTCGTTCACGGACAGAGATTAATAGGATATTGCCAATTCCGATAATTCCAGCAAGAATGGTTGCAACGCCAACAATCAAAGACAATAGGTTCATCCCTCTTGAAAAGCCAATAACTCGATTAAAAATTTCGCCCAAGTTAAAAGACCCAAAAGCACGTTCATCATCTGGGTGCACATTGTATTTTGACCGCATCGCTGTCTTGACATCTTCTTCCACTGCAAGAATATCCGCATCGTCGTAGGCAGCTAGCGCGAACCAACTCACCTCATCACCAGTATTATACAGCTTTCGGAAGGTCGTAAACGGAATAAATATATCCGAATCACTCTCAAAGCCACCTCCCGGTACGTATTTATGCACGCCTACGACTTGAAAAAACACACCGCTTATTCGAATATAACCGCCTATTGGGTTTTCATTATCCTCAAACAATTCGGATTGTGTGCGTTCGCCAATCACACAAACTTTTCGCTCTTGGTCGATATCGGCTTGGTTGATAAATCGACCCCCATCATAAATGAATTTTGTAGCGATCTTTGTGAATATCGGGTAATCCCCATAAATCGAATAATCCCCGCTTTTGTTGTTGCGAACGACACGCGGAGCAGCACTCCCAAAAATTCCTCTTGCGTTTCGCGGTGCGATATATTGAAGCTCTGGGATACGGTTATACATATACTGTGCATCTTCCATTTTGAGTTGTAGGTTTCGGCCCGTTTTAAACCCGCCATAGGGCATGCTTGCACTTTGCGCCCACAAAAACATGCTGTTGATGGCTACGTTTTGAAACTGTCGGTCAAACCCATTGTCAAGTCCCTTGGCAGCCCCAGAAAGGGTGATATAGATAAAAATACCCCATAACACACCCACAATGGTCACAATGGTTCGGAGACGATTTTTTTGGATCGACCCAAAAATCTCCTGCCAAGTATCTCGATCAAATAGAATTTTAAACATTATTCATCTCTTAGGGCTACAATCGGTTTAATACGTGCTGCGCGTTTGGCGGGAACATAGCCCGCAATGGCTCCAAAACCAATCAGCAAAAAAGTGGCAAAAATGGCTGTTCCGATATGTATTTGTGGATTGTATATGAAAAAATCTTCCAGTTTGTCACCAATCAATGCCAGTGTACCAACCCCAGCAAGCAAACCCACATAGCCAGCTACTGAAGTGATAAAAATAGACTCGTGTAAAATCATTCCGATAATCGATTTGGGTGTTGCGCCGATGGCTTTGCGAATTCCCAATTCTTTGGTGCGTTCCCGAACAACATAAACCATGATATTACTGATGCCAATGATGCCTGCAATTAGCGTTCCCATCCCGACAAAGGTTACGATATACTGCAATACGCTGGCAAAATCCTGGTTCTGCTTGAGGTCGCTCGCTACATTTCGAACATAAATCCCAGCTGGGTCATCTGGATCGATATGGTGTTTTCGTTTTAAAAACCTTTTGACATTCGCCTCGAGTTGTAATGCCCCTTGATATCCGATTTCAGGACGAAACGTCAATACGATCTGATCGACTCGATCCGTCCCGCCTAACAATCTCTGTTGGGTCGTGTATGGAATATAGACCATCCTTTCCTCGTTATCTCCACCTTCGTCATAAAATAGACCAACGACTTTGAAGGCAATGTCATTGATAACGACAAACTTACCGAGTGGGTCTTCGGATTTAAATAAATCTTTTGCCACAAGGCGGCCAATTACAGCGTGCTTACTGTATTGCTCAACATCGATTTCGTTGATATAACGACCCGCATAGACCAAAGATTTTTCAATCGCTTGATGCACAGGACCGACAGCACGTACCGTGTAAGAATTGCTCTCCGTAAGATAACTGACTTGCGAACCTCTAGAGATTCGCGGTGTAATCCCTTCAAGAAACAAACTGAAATCCGTCTCTAAGTCTTTCAGATCATCGTTTTTAAATTCGATATTGCGTCGTGATTTAAACCCTTTGTAAGGTTTGGTGGTTTGGGCAGGGTAAATCCAAAGGGTATTAGTCGCATCGTCAAGAAAAAATTCTTGAAATGCATTTTTCAGTCCATTCCCAAAACCGTAAAGAGTAACAAAGATGAAGATCCCCAATGCAATCGTAAACCCAGAAAGAGCTGCTCTTAATTTGTTTTTACGAAGGGTTTCGAAAACCTCTAACCAGCGATCTCTATTCCACATAATCTTTCGCTTTTTTCTGTTTGATTTTCTTGTCCTCAACAATCACGCCATCTCGTAAATACACGATCCGTTTACACATATTCGCAATATCTGACTCGTGTGTAATGACCACAATCGTTTTGCCTTTGTCATTGATTTCTTGTAGTAATGCCATCAACTCATATGATGTTTTGGTATCGAGGGCTCCTGTTGGCTCATCGGCAAGAAGTACCATCGGATTCGTGACGAGCGCACGAGCAATTGCCACCCTTTGCTTTTCTCCTCCCGAGAGCTCACTTGGCACATGGTGAGTCCGTTCCCCTAAACCGACTTTGGTCAGCTGCTCTGTTGCCTTTTTTTGGCGTTCTTTTCTCGGTAAACCCTGATAATACAGGGGGAGTGAAACGTTTTCGAGCGCAGTTTTATAAGAGATCAGATTGAATGACTGAAATACAAAGCCCAAAAACTTATTGCGATACTGCGCTGCTTTGGTTTCGTTTAATTTTACAATTGGGGTACTGTCTAGGGTGTAGGTACCAGAATCTGCCTCATCCAGCATTCCCAAAATATTGAGCATTGTTGATTTTCCAGACCCTGATGCACCCATAATCGCAACCAACTCACCTTCTGCAACCGACAAGTTGATCCCCTTTAATACGTGTAATGGGTTCGTATTGAGATTATAAGACTTGTGAATTTCGGTGAGGTGAATCATAAGTAGTTTGGTTTTATTGAATTTGGTCTTGACAAATATAAAGCATTAAAAAGTAATATGTATAACAAAGTAGTGGTTTTTTACGCTTATAAGATGTAATCGTTAAATATGAAACAGCGATTAACTTCCTTACAATTGAAATTTCTAGTTTGGCATAACGAGCACAACAAATGTATTATTTTTTGTAAAACTTACGATAAACAATAAATCCGATCGTTCCGACAAGCAAGTAGGGCATCATCATCAAATAAACGATTCCATCGTTGAGTTGTTCGGCCATTTTTGCGTCTGCTCCTGATTCCAACACCGCTCTACACATCGAACATTGCGCAGAAACAAGCTCGCTTCCAAACAACATACTACACCCCAGTAAATTTCTCAGAAGTTTCATGTGTAATAAGGGAAAATCATGAGGTAAACAACGACACCTGTAATGGTTACATACAGCCAAATGGGGAAGGCAATCCGTGCGATTTTTTTATGAGCCACAAAATCTACCAATACCGTCTTTGAATACGCCACTAACACCAAGGGAATGAGTACAATTGACAAAATGATATGTGATATCAAAATTGTAAAATAAATGATTTTGGAGGTCTGACTAGCCACAAATACCCCATCAACAATCCCATAAGGGGTTGGATCGGAGGTCATATGATAGGCGATATACATCACCAAAAACGCGAGGGAAAACAAAATATTGACCTTCATTAAGCGTTCGTGCAACTTGCGCTTTCCTTGTTTGATTGCCATCAATGCAATCAATAAAAAGATCGCTGTCAAGGCATTGATTCCAGCATAGATTGGTGGAAGTTGGTCGAGCGGTTCTACATTTGGGATTCGGACACGAAACAAAATGGCAACCACAACAGGGATGGCGATTGAGGTCACCGTGATGAGTCGATCATACAGTTTTTTCTTATTCATTTTCTAGCAATTTTGGGATATCTTCCAACAGCATCTCTGTACCTTGTTGGTCAACACCCTCTTCATCGATACCAAGATAATAAACAATTGGATTACCAGCACTATCGGTGCGAGATCGGATAAATCCTTCTTGATCGACCAAAGCAAAATATCCTTGGTGTTCAAAGCCCCCCGCCACATCAGGGTTGATGCCTGCTAAAATGTTAAACCCACGATTTGCAAGGTCATAGATGTAACCTTGTTCACCAGTCAGAAAGTTCCAATTTGGACTAAACACTTCATAGGCCTCAGCATAGGTTTTGAGCTGCGTAGGGGTGTCTGTTTTGGGATCAATTGTTATGGAGGCAATTCCAAAATCATCTCGATGGCCAAAAACCGCCTCTATTTTTTTCATATTGACATTCATTCGTGGACAAATCGTGGGGCAGCTTGTAAAAAAGAATTCAACGAGATAGACTTTTCCAAAATAATCTTCATTGGAAATGAGTAGACTATCTTGATTTGTCAGCACAAAGTCAGGTACTTTTTTATTGTCCCCGTTCAAGTTGATATAAACCAATTCTTCTTGAGAAATACTCAATCGATTGGCAGACACCCAATCTTGCTGTTGAATGCGATTGACGATTTTGGGTACAAACAAAATACCAAAAACCAAAAGAATAAAAGATATCCCAATGTATGCGTTCTTTCTCACGGTTTATATTTTTCGATCCGCGTTGTATTTCTTTAGGGCTAAACGGTATTCCACCAAAATGACTTTCACATCATCGACCATATTGTTGTGAACATCAGCAACAGAACGTGCGTCATACCCAACATTGTCGTTATCATCACGACCCCTAAGAGCACCATCTTTATCAATGATAAACACATAGGGCGATCCGTGCGTTTCGTCCAACGTCAAAGGGGTGTTGAGCCGATCGAAGATCAGTTGGATCTGAACAGGATCCAAGAAGACAAACTTCCATCCAGTGGTATCTACTTTCGTACTTCGGGACAACTCCTCTACCAATTGTTGGCAACTCTCTTCTGTTCCTTTTGGCTGAACCATCAAAAACTGAAAGTCTTCAAATTCTTGAAATCGCTTATAAATTTTTTGGTTTAGGTTAAGGGCATTTCCTTTTTGTTGAGACACGTCCGATCCCAAAAATCCAACAATGGTAATGTTGTCTTTGAATTTCTCGTCTGAAAATGTTGCAACATCAACAACTGTATTGGTGACCACAGGGAGTTTTGCAAAATGATTAATGCCAGAGGCAAAGAAAAGATACACCACTAGAGGGAGTACAAATAGCACGATAAGTACGATGTACTTTTTCACATGGTGAAGATTAGAAATCCCAAGACACAAAACCATCAGACATCACATTATAGATGTAATCGGCTTCAAGAAGAAGAATAAAAATAAGGTAAGGAATCAGTATGAGCAACGGCAAAACAATCGAGCTTGTAAAGCTTCTTCGCTCATCGCGCAAGTGCATAAAATCCCATGCGATATAGTATGCTTTGATGATTGTGAGAATGATGAAAATCCAGTTGAGAAGTTTCATTCCCAAAAACGTATTCATCAGGACTTGTGGCTTAAAAATCCCAAGTACAACTTCGATAACGGTTAAGATCGATAAAAAAATCAAAACACCCCATATTTTTTGGGTAACCGACTTAAAGGTTAAACGACCGCGAAAAATTGATAGCTTGTGTTCTACTGCCATGATTATACCAAATAAAAGAATGTGAATACAAAGACCCAAACGAGGTCAACAAAATGCCAGTACAATCCGACCTTTTCCACCATTTCGTAGTGTCCACGTTTTTCATAGGTTCCAATCACAACGTTGAAGAAAATGATGAGATTGATAAGCACACCTGTAAAAACGTGAAAGCCGTGAAAGCCAGTAATAAAGAAGAAGAAGTTCGCAAAGAGCGGACTTCCATATTCGTTTCGAACGAGGTTAGCTCCTTCAACGACATGTACGGCTTGGGTGATTTTGTTGATCGAACCCTCTCGATCCAATACGATTTTATGTCCTTTGGCATCATTTTGTTGGGTTTTAATCAGCAAGTTTTCATTGGCCAAAAACCCGGCTGTAATTTCCTCTACGGAATAAGTTGGCAATGTGGATTCTGTGACATACCATACGCCGTTTTTGGCTTCATGTTGGGATCGATCTGTTGGGATTGATGCCGCAAATGAGTTCAAGTTGACACGCTTGCCCGTTTCCGCATTTACAAACTGTAAAATCTGTCCACCACGAGTTTCGACAGCACCATACTGCCCGTTGATAAAATTTTTCCACTCCCATGCTTGTGAGCCCAAAAAGATAGCACCCCCAACAATGGTAAGGAGCATATAAAACGCAACTTTATTTTTCTTCATGTGGTGACCTGCATCAACCGCGAGTACCATCGTTACCGATGAAAAAATCAAAATAAATGTCATCAAGGCCACATAATACATAGGTGCATCTAAGCCATGTAAAAAAGGAAAGTGATTGAACACCTCATCTGCAATCGGCCAGGATTCGATATACTTAAAACGAGAGAAGCCATAGGCAGCGAGAAAGCCCGAAAAGGTAAGGGCATCGGAAACAATGAAAAACCACATCATCATTTTCCCGTAGCTCGCATTTAGCGGTTTGTTCCCGCCTCCCCAAATGTTTTCATTTTCTGATTGGTTTGTCAACGTTGCGTCCATAAGAATGCATTACTGTTTTGGTTGTACAAAAATACGTGATTTATCGTAAAAAATATAGAAAGAGAAACAAATACACCCACAAAAACCCTAAAAAATGCCAGAAGGTATGTGCGAGGGAAAATCCAAGAGGATTTATCGCATATTTCCCACGACGATGATTGGCAATTACCACCAATAAGACGACAAGACCTGCGACCAAATGCGCGAGGTGAACCAGCACCAAGACATATAAAAACGAAGTCGTGACATTGCTTTGCGCACCAGTGAAATAATACCCCATATCGACCAGACTCGAAAAGCCTTGGAATTGCAAGAATACAAAAGCAAACGCAAGGGCTAAGGTCACCCATAATAAGCTCGCTGTTGCTTTGGGTTGTGCTGTCAACTTTTTATTGGCTTGCCAGAAAGTAACACTGCTCAACAGAATCACAAGCGTACTCAAATACAAAGACATAGGGAGACTAAAGTCCTCCAACCAGTCTGGCCTTGACTTGCTAACCACATAAGCGCTGGTGAGTCCTGCAAAGGTCATCGAGATACTGATCATTGAAAACCAAAGCATCATTTTTTTTGCGCGAATATTTTTGGATTGTTCCATTATATCAATTTATCAATTACATAAATAATCTGAATCCATGAGATGTAAATCACACTGACAATCATCAGTTGTCTTGCCGATTGATGGTCGAGTTTTTGATACAGGTGCATGGCAGAAATAATAAGTCCTAATCCAGACAATGCAACCAAAATCGCTGCGACAAGTGAAATTTGTAATGAGCCCGTAATCCCCAACACTGGGAATACGGAAATTACGAGTGTCCAAACACTGTAAAGGACGGCTTGTAAAGCCGTTTTTCGATCTCGCCTCCCGCTGGGGAGCATATTGATTCCCACGCGATTGTAGTCTTCAAACATCAACCAACCAATCGCCCAAAAGTGAGGGAATTGCCAAAAAAATTGAATCATAAACAGGGTTCCTGCCTCCAGTCCAAAAGAACCGGTAGCAGCGACCCAACCAAGCATAAAAGGAATTGCTCCTGGAAAGGCCCCTACAAAAACAGCGAGTGGTGTTTTTGTTTTCAAAGGCGTATAAACGCTGGTGTAGAGAAACATAGAAATAGCAGCAAACATCGCGGTTTTGGGGTTGATTGCATAGAGGGTCGACAAGCCTGAAATAGAGAGAACAACAGCAATCCAAAAAGCCGTTGTTGGGCTCATGTTGCCTGATGGTAGAGGTCGGTTTTTGGTGCGATGCATTTGGGCATCAATATCACGTTCAATAATCTGATTAAACGCATTCGAAGCTCCTGCTATCGCTAAGCCGCCAAACAGAAGTAAACTCAATTCGTTTGGGTCGATCACTTCACAACCCAAAATATAGCCAGCGATACTCGAAAAGACAACGCTAAAGCTAAGACGTGCTTTTGTCAGCTGCGCAAAATGTTGAGCAAAGACCAATGCTAAGCTTAGAAATCCTGAATGTGAGGTCGTTGTCTTAATCATTATGCAATTCGGCAACAAAGATACTGCACCTTAGTACGTTAGGCAATGATTCTGTATAAAAAAACCCGGTAAAAACCGGGTTTATATGTTACTGTAAACGGAAGGTAATTGGAATACTAAAGGGTACTCGAACGGGGCGACCTCTTTGTTTGCCTGGGACCATTTTGGGTAATTTTCCCATAATCCTTTGTGCTTCTTTTTCGAGGTTTTTATCAGGGCCTCGCGTCCGAATTCCGACGATATCACCATTTTTGGCAATCACGAATTGCACATAGACTCTACCCTGAATCCCCATTTCTTGCGCAATCTCGGGATAGCGGAAGTTTCTGTTGATGTGACGTTGGATTTTCTCTTGGAAGCAATCTCTGCGTTTGTCTTTTGCAACGCGCTCGCATCCAGGAAAAATTGGTACATCTTCAATGATCGCAAATGGCACATCGACATCAAAGTCATCCAAAACTTCGACCTCTTCGATAATTTCTTCTTGTGTGGTTTCTGTTGACTCTATAATCGTCTCTTCCACTTCTTCTTCGTCTTCAACAATCTCAATGATTTCAGGAGCTGGTGGAGGTGGTGGAGGTGGTGGGGTTTTGATTTGTTCTGTCAGTGGAACTTCTTCATCATCGTCGTCATCTACATTGAGTTTTTGTAGTAATAAGTCCGATGCTTCATAGGTTTTCCACTCAATCGCTCGCCATGACACAAACAAAATCACACAGAGTCCAATTACAAAATAGAGATTGCTGTTTTTGTTTAAATCCGCTTTTGGGTTCTTTTTCGGTTTCATACTTGATTCTTATGGAGTTAGCTAAAATAACAATTTTATGCCATTCAACGTAATCTAATTAACGAATGTCCAAAAAGCGTGCCGTTCCGATGGCAATTGAGATTCCAACCGCGTTGGCAAATACGTCTAGAACATCCATTTCTCTTTGAATAGGAAGAACATCTTGCATGATTTCCAGTGCCAACCCCAGAAAGAAAACGGACAGTCCAGCTTGGATATGTTTTTGGGTCGTATGTGTTTTGGTGCTGAGGAGCCAAAAAAAAGTCAAAGTCGCGTAATACAGCCCATGAATGAGCTTATCTGAAAGCGAAAAAGTAAGTTGCTCAATTTGTTGGGGTGGCATTAGACTCCCCACAATCGCAATTGTGATCAGAATAAAGGTTATTCCTCTTGCGATTCTAACTTTGAATAAGCGCTGAATAGGTCTCATGACTCAATAGGTTTTCGATTTCATCTGGGTTTTCGATTTCGATCTTCACCATCCAACCCTGTCCATAAGGATCTGTATTGACAAGTTCGGGCGTGCCGGTAAGTTCGTCGTTAAAGGCAGTAATTTTTCCCGTCAAGGGTGCGAACAAATCCGATACTGTTTTCACAGCTTCAACCGTACCAAAAACCGCTTCACAATCTACCGTTTCGTCGAGTGTATCAACCTCCACATAAACGATATCACCCAATTCGCCCTGCGCAAAATCGGTAATCCCGACAGTGGCAATATTATTTTCGATTAGAACCCATTCGTGATCTTTGGTGTATTTGAGGTTTTCTGGAATATTCATGCTAAAAAATTATGTGTTGTAAAAGAACGGATTTTGTGATTAATTACCAAAGTTATACCGCAAGGTCACACCCGAACGAATATTGGTTTGTGGAAAAGCCGTTGAGATTGCAAATTTTGAAAAGGTATGATCATAGAAAAATAAGGCCGTCAGATTCCGTGATAAGGCGTAATCAGCAGAAAGTTTGAGTGACCACAACCGCTGCCCTGCTGTAACTTGATTGTTGAGCAAGTCGAGGTTGCGCACGATCGTAATGTTGTCGCGAACCGATAGGTCTCCTTTGATATTGATGTCTCCTTTTAGGGTTGTACGTTTGCCACCAAAGTTGGTGCGGAAGGGAACAGACTTAATACGGTATCCTACCCCTAGCGTAAGTTCTTTTCCACTGGTTTCGGTAAGTAAATTATTATCCAAGCTCAATGCCAAAGCACGGTCTTTTTTGATTTCAGTACTGAACTGGAAGCTGTTTTTGAGTTCAAAGTCAACCTTGATCAATGGGTTAAATTGCTCAACCAAATTGATGTTTGTATACAAGGTCTCATTGAGGAAGTTACCTCCTTGATCGAGGTGACCGGGTAATGTTTGGTCATAATTTAGGTTGGTTTGATAGTTGATCAAGGTATGGCTTGCTCGATAGCCATGAGCGATGGAAAACCGCTGAAAATATTTTTTAAAGAGTTTGGTTTTTATCAGTCCTGTGTACTGCAGCGCCCAATTGGGAAGTGGGGTTTCACGAGTGGCGGTCAGGGGTACGGTTTCTGGGCTTTGACCAGAGTATGCCGCCAAAAAAGCAGGGATCAATACAGCTTGATTGATTTTGCCATAGCCCACTGGAAACCCATCAGCATCGACGTTGGCTGGGTCAAGACCTCGCTCATTCGCCAACCGCTCTGCGATAATCAGCCGATTGGCTTTTAAGTTTTCAAAGGATTGATCGTCAACTGTACCTGAACCAAATGCCGTGTTGATCAAAATGGTTGAGATTTCAAAGTTGCCAAAGGTATTCGGATTGAGGGCGTTGTAACTCGAATCCGTAACGATATAGTTCTCACCACGATTCTCAGACAGACTACGATTTCCGCTGATGTCGAGCTGTAAGCCCTCCAGAAAACTGACTTCCGCAGAATAGGTCAAGTCTGTGTTGTGTACTTGTGTAAACTGTCCGTTATAACTCGGAAACTCGGTGAGCCACCCTCGCTTTGCAGCTTCATAACGGATATCGCTTTGGCTACCCAATGCAAAGGGTAAACCCGGATTAGAAGTACCCAAAAACCCGACATTTTGGGTATAGCCGGGCAATACTGTTCCATTGTTTTCACTGTATGTCAATTGCACACGTTTGAGGGCAGTGGCAAGACCAATCAGCGAATTGGTGAGTTGGGTTTGTATGGATTTTCGGTCTCGGGATCGTGTGTTTTTTTCGAGCTTAAGCGCACGGTAAATTTTTTGGAAATTAAATGTGGTATTCAGGTTGTGTGTGTTAGCGTTTTGTATGGTATTCACAACCCCGAGTACATTGCCAAACTCATCTTCTACTTCATTGAGAGACTCTGACCCTCGTTGCCAATTAAAATCTCCTGAATAGCTGTATGTTCCATCGATAAAATTCACCAATGGAAGAAGTCGGAAAGGAAGGTTATACGTCAGCCCGAGTCTCTGGCTAAACTGGTTTGGGTCTCCAACATCCCAAAGTCCATCCCAAATATCGAGTTCTTGGTTTACCTTTTTTATGTCTGATGTATTATCAAAGTAATAGTTCCGAACAATATTCTTACTCGATGCGGTAAAATCGAATCGTAGAGATTTGGTCAAATTGTGGTTGAGGGTGAACATCCAATCGAACATGTAATTTCGCTGTTGCAATTTGGGCAGTGCGAGTTGTTGCCCTGCATCTACTCCCTCCAAAAACACCTCTCGAAACTGCTGACTGTTAAATGTTCGATTGATATTGGTGGAGAGCGAAACGCTCGCAGGAATCGGATTAATGTTGATCGCGCTCAGCCACTGTAAATAGCTTTTTGTATTGATAAATGAGAGCTTTGAAAAGGGTTCGATCGACAATGGTTCAAATCCATATTGATAACCAGCACCCATCCGCAAGTTTTTAAAGCTGTAGTCTTCAATTTCGTAGTCACTTCGTTTTTCCTCGTTGTAGGCATAGGACAGATCAAAGTTCTCAATATCAAAAAAGTCTTTGCGTTGATCGGGGCCACGTTGTTTACGCACCCCAACTAGGTTTATGCTTTTCTGTTGCGACTGGCTCACCGCTTGATTTCGGATCGCATCTTTAGTTGCTTGGTCAGGGGAATTATCGAGACGGTCTTGCAGTTTTAAATCTTGATAAAACGGATCGTATTTGGGGTTGATAAATTCTTCTGCAAAGCTGTAACTCAACGGCAACTGAACTCCCCATTTTTTGGGTAGCAGTTGTCCCACATTCACATTGGTATTGATGCCATAGCCACGGGTGTCGTCTTGGTTGCGCAGGTTTGGAATTTGGTCGATATTGCCAAAGCCAACTGTTGAGATATTCCCATTGAGATTTATTGTCGCAAAATCTGCAAGATTGGCGTCGAGTTCAGCCACGGAGGCCCACCCCCCTTGGTTGTCAATCTCTGCCAAACGCAGCTCATTAAACCAAACCTCTCCATGGAGGTAATCCCCTGGTGATTCGGAAGGGTTTTTCACCCCAACCATTAGGGTTCTCACTTGACCCAAAGTCGGGTTACCACGAACTGCAATTTTGTATTTCTTGTTTCCAGGTAAACTACTTATCGGGCTAAACTCATCAATGGGGTTGAGTTCTTCATCGAAATAAGTTGCCCCGACCAAACTCCGGTTTTGTATGGCTTTTGCCTTGGCTCCTGTGAGGAGTGACAATGGGATATCAATGGAGTTGCTTTCTGGTTGCCACACATCGTCCGCACTGAGGTTATTGGAAACTCCTTCTGTGTAGGGCGTTGGCTTTAGGGGCACCTCGATTTGATAATAATTCTCCGTCATATCGGTACCAATCCGCATAAAGGCAACCATGCGCTTGTCAAAATTCTCTTGAGAGCTCTCGCCTGGTAAGGGTGTTCTATTTGGAATCGATTCCGCATGGACAAACATCTTGACTCGTTTGTATTGGCGCATATCGATATCGATATTTTTATAGACCCCTTTCAGGTCTTTTGGTTCGAGGTCTTGGACTCGTAAGGATAAAGACTGCTCATTCTGACGAATCACTGTATTAAAATTATTGAGCTGTTCGCGAACCACACCGGGTGGAAGTTTATAGTTGATCGGGATGCGATTTTCGTTTTCTAAGATATTCACGGTACTCACGTCAACACTGGTATTAGCGCTACTGATTTGCGCAGTGTTGAGCGGTTGGTTGTATCGCCGCCAATCGCCACGAACCAAATCCAATGTTCCAAATCGGAGGACAACCAGATCGGTAAAGCCCTTAAGCCACATTCTCATAAAGCGTACGGAACGCAAATCTGACATATTGTTGACTGCTTCAAAATAGGGACGCAAACTGGGGTTGTCATAGTATTCTGGCACAACAGGAATTTTGAATTGCAGCCAACGTGAGGTCGTTCGATCGCCATTGGCAAGTTCCACATTGTTATTGACCCGTACATCGGTAATAAAGGGGTGTGATCCCACTTGCATATTTTTTTGAATCGGGATACGATATTCAAAATAGCTGTCGATGGTATTCATGGTGTTGTCCTTATTGAGGTCTTCCGCATCGGGTACCGTATAAGATCCACGATTGTTGTCAGTCACTTCAAGGATCGAGTTTCCGTCTGTGCCATTGTAGCGCTTGTATCGATTGAGAATCGATCCATTGGCTTGTAAAAAGTATTGGTAGTTGTCCCCTGCCGGATCACTACTTTCGGCAGTAAAGGCAGTGGAATAGATCGCCCCTTCCTCTTGATCAGACAGCCCATCATAGCCCACATCTTGCAAGCTGCGGTTTTCTCCGTTTGCATCAAACGCATACACCAAAGACTGGGTTGCAGGGGTTCGCGCCCATCCCGTTTCGTAGGTCAATGCCAGACCATCCGTTCCGGGTAATCCATTTTCATACTGCTTGCGTCCATCTCGTAAAACGTCTTCCGAAATACTTCCCAAATCAAATATCAAATCCCCAAGACTTTCGTCGGTTAACTCGTCATTTTCAGAAAATGTATCTAGCATCCAAAACTCGATATACTCCACGTTGGACTGATCAAAGTTGGTGCTGCTTAAGGCACGCGTGATTCCCGCCCAATTTTCAGAGGGGTCATTGACAAAACTTCCATAGGGATTGGTGTTGTAGGGTCCTTTTTCTTCGGGGTAGTATGCCAAGTCCATGGTGTATTGAACCGCCGTTTGGCCTTGCACAAGGTCTTGTTGCGGGAAAATTTCATTGATAAATACGCGTCGCACCTCATCTTCGGATAGGTCATTATTTGAAATTTCTGACGGGCGTTGATTCGAATAAAATACGGGATCAATGGTGTACCATGCCAGTCGTGCGCGATGGTGACCACTGCTGAGATCATCAATCGGCGCGTCGAAACCTTGCACATTGGCAAAAGGCACACTCGACAATGACCAGGACTGCACATCACGCAAATCGATATTGCTTTGCGCACCTTCAAAGTCATCGACATAGGTGGTTGCTTCTCCGTTGAGTTCGGTACCTTTTGGCGTTTGAGACAACAAATAGGCAATCTCGCCACGGAAGGATAGGTTTGACATGACCTCCGTGTCTATGTTTGGCAGCTTGTTGACCATGCGAGTCAGGAATGGCACTTCTGTCGAAAAGGTAGAGCTCATTCCCAGCATGGTATTGTTGACTGGCTCCAGCCCATAGTTTGCTTTTTGCGTGAGTGGACGCTCACTGAGGTTCATCACGGTAGCTCCCATCAAAAAGTTATCGCTGAATTTATGTTCGACATGAACCCCGCTAAAGCGTTTGTTCTGCTGCCCAAAAAAGGAATTGCTTTCGGTCGAAACTTCAATGGGAACATTGGAGTTTTGCAAACTTTCGTTGAGTATGGTAACCCGTCCAAGTTGGTAATTCACAGAGTAATCGATCCCCTCCTGTAGCAGACGTCCGCCAGCGGTCACACGAACCGATCCGCGGGGTACGTTGAATGCTCCAAGAGAAATTCCAGCTCCTCCTCCGCTCGACTTGTAGCGTCCTTTGAGTTGGAATTTGTTTTGCGCTGCAAAGTCAATCGCCTCTGATTTGGTCAGCTTATACATCTCTGGAAAGACATATTTATTTTGATTGGCGTTATAGGTAGCTGCCACATCATAGTCCTCACTAGAATCATACTGTAAGGTGTCAAACAAAAACTCTCCAAACGGCTCTACTTTTGGAAAAATAATACGCCCATTTTCTCGGTCAACCGTAATTCCTTCGACAAAGTCAAAAAAGCCATCTCCACCATCCTGTAGATCGTTGTAGATATTAAGTCGATCTACCCCAAAAACGTTGAGCAACACCCGTTGGTCAAGCCCCTCTGGCCAAATGTCTTCTGCAATTGGTGAGATATAATTTATTGGTGAGGGATCTGAAAAAAGAAGGTTAAACACAAAGCCATCTTGATCAAGTTGGTAAGCCCCGATATTGTAGATGTTTTTCATCATCAAATCCCATACTGGCTGCTCCACGTTAGTCAAGTTGCTTCGAAGGAGTTTGACCACCAAGCTATTGTTGAGAACCTGTTGACTTTGGCCACTTCCGCTGGTTGAACTCGAGGGCACACCATCGCCAGCAAACTCACCAACTTGATAGGTTTGACCCCCGACTGTGTACTGAAAGGCAACCGCCAAAATCTCATCATTATTAAGTCGTTGTCTCAAGGAGATATACCCCAATTTGGGATGGAGGGTATAGTCTGTTGATTCGAGTTTTCGTGCACTTTCAAGAACAGCATAATCGATCCCCTCTTGCACCGTGCCCGAGAGGGTTCCAAAGCCGTTACGGGTCGTGGCAATGTCTCGAATGTCGTTTGTCAAAATCCCACTCCCCAACTGCTCTGGACTGAGTTGGTTGGCTTTGTTATCAGGATATCCACTCACGCTCGACGCAGTAAAGAAATTGGGGGATAAGTCATCAAGACGGGTCTGAGCTGCGGTCGTTTCTCCCAAATCTTGCAAAGCAACAAGGTTGCGGACATTATTGGTTTGCGCATTGCGGTTGGTTACCCACACCTCGACTCGTGTGATTTGCACTGCTGTATTGATATAGGGGTACGTCGCAAATGCAAAATCATATTGATTGCGGAAATATTGAGCTAAAAAGAAGTGACGGTCTTCCTCGTAATCGAGTGCAAAAAGGGAAAACTCCTCCAAACTCCCATCGGCAGAAGTCATCATGCGCTGGGTTTGGGAGCGTTGTTCTGAAATCACTGCAGAGATATTGGTATTTCCAAATTTGAGGTCTGCCTTGACCCCAAATAGACTTTGTGCTCCTGATATCAGAGAGCTGTTGAGTGGCATGCTTACATTTCCAATCTCTAACTTTTGCAGGATCCCGTCTTCGTTGCCACTAAAACCGTCTTGCAAACTCTTGACTTTATCGATTCCTCCTTTTAGCCGATCCACTTCGTTTTGAATACGGCCTACCGCACCTGAAGCAGTAGACACCATATTTTCCACACGACCGCCTACCGAATGACCCACTTCATCGGCTGTGGGAGGGAAAAAATCAAGTTTGATCAAATTCTGAAAATCAAAAGTAGATTGGGTATCGTAATTGGCATTTACTCGAAAACGCTCTCCGATATTTCCAACCAATCCTACAGTAATACGCTGATCGAAGTCAAATCCAAAGCTGCTTTGGTTCCGTGGGGAAAGAGCGGGGTTCCCCGACTTTTGATAGCGCACCCCCAAATCGATTCCAACTGATCCTTTCGGGATAATTTGAATGACATCACTCCCAAACAATCGTCGAAATAAATCGGATCGGACATAGAGATCAGGCAGCAAATTTTTTTGTTGTTCTGGGTCTTCTACATCTCCCGAAAGCAGCGCTTGTTTGTCATTCATGTAGTCCAATGCTTCTTTGCGCATCATCCGGTCAAGGTATTCTTCAGGGGTCAACGTCAGTGGCGCATTGATATCGATTTCTCCGACTTTAACTGTATAGATATATAAATCGAGGGTGGGGTCATAGGTGTATTCTTCCACAAAAGAGCTCGGCAGATTTTTCAGTGCGAGATTTTGGATGGCAGGAGATAGCTGAAGACTATCGTTCTGGGCAAACCCTTGCCAAGACAACATCAATACAGCAACAACGAGTATCTTCTGGATTGAAACCAATCGCATACAAGCTATAATTTATTCAGTGCATTACGAATCAGGCGCTCGACACTCATTTCAGCGTCCATTGAAAGAAGTTCGTCAATCACCTTCACGCAGGATTTTGTTTGGTACCCTAAGACTACCAAAGCAGATAACGCCTCTTCTCTATTGGTATTGCTTGAAACAGCAGGAATTCCCGCATCGGCAACAACGGCTTGTATTTTGTCGCGCAATTCAATGACCACACGTTGGGCGGTCTTTGCACCAATTCCCTTAACCGACTGAATGACATCTACTTGCTCGCCCTGTATCGCTTGGCCGATTTCACTCGGACTCAAAGACGACAACATGGTTCGTGCCGTGTTGGCGCCGATTCCTGAAATTCCAATGAGTAAGCGAAACAATTGACGTTCCAAATCCGTAGTAAACCCATAAAGCGTATGGGCATCTTCACGAACTTGCAAATGCGTAAAGAGTTGGATGTTTTCCTCATCCGTCAGTTGCCCAAACGTAAACAAAGAAATGTTGACCAAATAGCCAACCCCTTGGCAGTCAATGACGACTGAAGTCGGTGATTTTTCAACAAGACGACCACGGAGTTGTGTTATCATAGTTACCTCTCAAAAGTAACGATTATTTTGGCATTACAATAGTCTTTATTTGACAGACTTATCGCAAAAAATCAAGGTTGCGTTTCAAACCAGAAAATTGGGTTCTTTGGACCGCGCTTTCCGCAAATAATCGGTCAAAAACTGCTTCTGTGATTTCATGCCAATCGCCTTTGCTCATTTGCAAAAGTTCGGATGAAGGTTCAAATTGCGGCTCTTGATGAGGCGTTGAAAATCGATTCCAAGGACAAACATCCTGACACACATCACAGCCAAAGGCCCAGTTGTCAAATTGTCCTTTGACCTCTTGTGGAATCGCTTCTTTAAGCTCAATGGTAAAGTAGGAAATGCATTTGCTTCCATCCACTTGATAGGGGGCAACAATCGCTTTGGTTGGACAAGCATCTATACAAGCCGTACACGATCCACAATGATCTGTAACTGGTGCATCTTGTTCCAAGGGCAAATCAATAATCAACTCTGCGATAAAGTAAAACGATCCTGCTTGTTTGGAAATCAAATTGGTGTGCTTCCCAATCCATCCCAAACCAGCTTTGGCAGCCCATGCCTTGTCCAAAACAGGCGCTGAATCGACAAATACACGGCCATGTATCTCTCCGATTTCATCCACTAGCAGATGCATCAGTTCATGCAGTTTGTCTTTGATCACCACATGATAGTCTTTTCCGTAGGCATACTTTGAAATTTTGGGCGCACTGGCATCTGATTGAGATTCTTTAGGGAAATAATTATACAGCAGTGAAACCACGCTTTTTGCCCCTGGTACGAGTTTGGTTGGATCGAGTCGCTTGTCAAAGTTTCTCTCCATATAGGTCATGCTTCCATGATGCCCTTGGCGTAGCCATTGCTCCAATCGGGGGGCTTCATCTTCTAAAAATCCAGCATTCGAAATTCCACATGACAAAAAGCCGAGTCGTTTTGCATGGTCTTTAATCAGTTGACTATGTTGGGCTGCCAGATTCAAAACAAATCTCCTTGGCGATTCGATTTGGTGCGACCCAAATGACGATAGGCAAGGTCTGTTACTTCTCGTCCGCGAGGTGTACGGACGATAAATCCTTCTTGGATAAGAAAGGGCTCATAAACTTCCTCAAGGGTCTCTGCACTTTCTGAAACCGCAGTCGCTAAGGTGCTGATACCGACTGGGCCTCCTTTAAATTTATCCATCATGGTACTGAGAATCTTATTGTCCATTTCGTCTAGACCATGCGCATCGACATGAAGGGCTTCTAGGCCATATTTGGCAATCTTCATATCAATACTGCCATCCCCTTTGATTTGTGCAAAATCACGAATTCGTCGCAACAAGGCATTGGCGATTCTAGGCGTGCCGCGACTTCGCCCTGCAATTTCAATGGCCGCTTCATTGGTAATGGAAATGTTGAGGATATCTGCACTTCTTTCGACAATGGTCGATAAAACTTCGGTAGTGTAATAAGTCAACCGACAATTGATACCAAAACGAGCACGCATGGGCGCAGTCAGTAAACCCGATCTAGTGGTCGCACCGATCAGGGTAAACGGGTTCAGGTTGATTTCGACTGTACGGGCGTTTGGCCCAGACTCAATCATAATATCAATTTTATAATCCTCCATAGCCGAGTAGAGATATTCTTCTACAATGGGACTCAAACGATGGATCTCGTCGATAAACAACACATCTCTGGGTTCGAGGTTGGTGAGCAGTCCTGCCAAATCCCCTGGCTTATCGAGAACGGGTCCTGAGGTTACCTTGACCCCAACTTGTAATTCGTTTCCTAAAATATGGGCAAGGGTTGTTTTTCCCAAGCCGGGAGGGCCATGTAAAAGGGTGTGGTCGAGGGCGTCTTCTCGTTGGTTGGCGGCCTGAACAAAGATTTGCAGATTGTCGAGCACTTGGGGCTGACCCATAAAATCGGAAAACCGCAACGGACGTAACGCACGATCGATGTCCTGTTCCTCAGGGGTAAAGTGTTCTCCGTGTGGATCTAGATGTTCGTTCATTTTTCCAAAGATAACCAAAAATCAACGGCAATGTTGTATGACAACCACCTCCAATAAAAAACAAAAAAAGACACGCCAAACTCTAAGGTTTGGCGTGTGTCATCTTACTTTATTATAAATCTTACGTTTATTCCTTCACAAACTGCATGACTCCTGTTTGGTTGCCATGCTTGGACTCGAGCAAATACACACCCTTTGCCAAACTGCTCACATTGAGCTGATGGTGCTGACCATTTTGGCGATGGCTTACAAGCTGTTTGCCCATAAGGTCATAGATCGAATCCGCTTGGGTGGCACTTGGATAGACCAAACGCAGTTGTGTGGTCACCGGATTGGGGTAGACAATTACGCCCATCGACGTTAGTTTCTCGAGACTTGCTGTGCCCTCAACAATGACTGTCTTTGTGACTTCTTCGGCAGCAACGCCAGCACCACTCACATCATAGGTCACGATATAGGTGCCTGCTATACTTGTATCAACAGTGTCTCCCCCAACAACAATACTGCTTGTTAAATCTTCAGCAGCAGCGTCTACAGCCGTTGCTCCTGCATCTGTATAGACGTCTCCTACACTTACAAAAACAAATCCTGTAAGCGGCGCGTTATCATACACATATCGCACATAATCAGTTGCTGTTTCACTTCTAGATTCTGGGGCTGTATTTGCAAAACTACCTGTATCTACCCAGCGTTCACCTTCCGCACTTCCTTCACTTTGTGTCCATAGTAATTCTGCATCATAACCACATCCTGTTCCTTTGGTTGCATCAGCTTGAAGTTCTTGTAGGGTGGGCAAGCGTGCGCCAGCATTTTCAACTAGTGTCAATGCTTCAGCATAAGTCACCAAATCAGAACAATCCACGCCATCTGGCTGACTAAAACCAGTTACATCTGTACCGGTTTTATGCGACCCTGTATGATTACCGGGTCTGCCGACTGAAGAACCACTTTCGATAGGTTCATCAAACTGAGAGAAGTAGCTAACATCCCCAAGTAGTGTGATTACAGGTGGGGGTATTCGGATTTGAAAGTTATCGATGGCTGCATCACCAACACTTGTACTTCCATGAACTCTGTGGAATCGAAGATGAATCGGGCTGCCCAAATAGCTTGAAATATCAACCTCTGCTTTAAGCCACTGAGTACTTTGGTGCCCATCTCTACTCCATAGCGTGGTCCAGTATCATCCGATTCTTGTACTTGCAACGCTAAGCTCCCAAATGTAGTAGTACTACTAGTACTAGCTCTTTCCATGTGATATTGAAATTCGACCTCTGCAATCGTTATTGCACTGTTTATTTCAAAAGGGTCGAGAAGGAGGTTAGCTACAGCGTTATCGCCAATCCCAGACACTTCTGTATACATATAGTAAGTGCCATCAGCCGCTGAATCAGGGCCAATGAAGCTGGAAGATGTGCCTCCTGAATGCCTTGTCCAGTCAAAATCATCAGTTGTGGATTGGGTAAAATCGCCTAGCCCGTTTTCAAAGCTTTCGGTGTAGGGAAGCGTAATCTGGTCTTGGGCTTGCCCCAAGGCAAAGCCAAATAACAAACAAAAGGATATAAAAAAACGTGTGGAATTGTAAAATAAATTCATGATAAATAAGATTTGTTGAGACAAAGTAAAACAATTTTTGGAAAAATACCAAGACTACCACCCACCCCACTTTTTTTTTTGGAAAAGTGAGTTTTTATTTGCTTTAGTAGAGAAACTAGGAAATCGGTGTAACAAAGGGTTTCGATCCACGAATAACTAATAACCAACTCCCCCTTTCCAAATTCGGAATCAGGCCGTGGGGAGTCGTTCCCGTTTTGTAACGAGATAGACCCCGACCAAAACAAAACCGATGGCAAGCCATTTGGTGGCATTCATTTGATCAGCACCCACA
>JAKMFI010000065.1 GCA_022425505.1 Flavobacteriaceae bacterium
TGCATTCGGATTTGGAGAAAGCCAACTCATCAACCGTTGTGCAGATGGAGTGCCTTGTACAGAAGCAGAGCATCAACTCAATCGTCGTTCGATGTTTATTATCGAGAACTATCAGATGTTACCTACGAGCATGACATCCACGCCAACTCGCCCTACACAAGCATATTCTCAGGTGCCAAGGCCAACTGTAAACACACCGATTCCAGCCGCAGTGCCATCTCCCGTCCCAACAACAACAGTACCTCGAGTACAAAACACACCTCCGACAAGATCCTCCCCAGTTGTGCCACCAGTTCGGGTTAGCCAACCGCCGATCGCAATTCCGCCAGTTGTGACTAGCGCACCTCCAGTGGTGACCCCAACGTCAACGCAAAACACACCGCAGGGTCAAGACGAAGCAGCTGCCATTGTCGTTCAGGTTAGACCAAATCCAACCCCGCAATCTCCCCCAAGTGCGCCTTCAGAAACCGCTATAAAATCCACAGAGAGCGAATTAAGCCCACAAAGTCAAAATACGCAGCAACCCCCTGTTCGGTCAGCCGAAGAGGCCCTTCAAATTTTGGAAAACCACCGTAATCAGAGTGGGGAGCTAACCCCAAAAACCACACAGCCCCAAGCATCCTCACAAACCATTGTCATTCAAGTCAAGCCCAAACCTACAACGGAAGAAGATTCTACAACATTAAAGGCCTCTCCACCCGTTCGTTCGGCAGAAGAAGCCCTCCGAATCCTTCAAAACCACCGAAACAAAACACAGGCAGCCAATTCAAAACCGCCTAAACCAACTCCTACCAAAGCATCGACCAACACGGGAATAAAACCGGTAAATCTACCCAATGAAAAGGCCCCTGCAGACACCTTGGATGCGATTGTCGCCAAGTTAAAAGCAAAGCAAAATTCCTCATCGTCTTTCAACGCCCAAAAGGCCTTAGCCGATGCAGATATTGTTTACGTTGTACAAATTGCTGCTTTGATCAATAGACGAGACGTCAATCACAAAGTTTTTAGGGGTTTAAGTGGACTTTCAACTGAAAAGTTTAGAGAGTTTCATCGATATCTTTACCGTCCTACAGCGAGTTACCAACAGGCCAAAATCGCACAGCGACATGTAATCTCAAAAGGATTTACAAAGGCATTTATCGTGGCTTATGTAAATGGTACGCGTACTTCGGCTTGGGAAATAGCCAAGTTGAACAATCAAAATTAATCCTCGCGCCCACTAATTTTTTGAGGCGAAAGAAAATCCCAAAGAACAGATTTAAAAGATTGCCCAGCCAAATCATGGGTAAACCACTCATGTTTTCCATTCTCTACTTTGTAATGCAAAACTTGAGCTCCATTGATTCCTTCTGAATAGGTATAAAGCCAGACCGTCTCATCCCCAAAATTGTGGCTGCTTTCTTCAGCAACAGTTGCCGTTTGATTTACGCTTGTCCAAAATAAAACGGTTTCGTCAACGCTGGCTACATCTGAAGAACCAGCATAAGAGATTACATCATCGGTGGTACTATGTGCAATCAATACACTTATCGCATGAGAAGGTGCACAATCCTCTAGGTTGAGTTGAAGACCAGAAACAGCAGCCACACCAGCGATTAAACCCTCTGTAAAGCATGCCAAAGCATAGCTAAACATACCGCCATTGGAAAAACCAGTTGCGTAAATGCGATCCGGGTCAACGGATAGGTCTTCTTGAAGATTACGGATTAGAAGTTCAATAAACCCAATATCATCGGTATTGCTTTTATTGTCCTCAGCCATTGGTGCTGCATTCCAATGTGAAAAACCAGACAACAGCGAACCTTGTGGATAAACCAAAATCACACCCTGTAGCTCGGCAACACCTCGAAAATCAGATTCATAATCAAAATAATCTTTTGCATTTCCTCCAAACCCATGAAAATTTAGTAAAAGGGGATGGTTTGTGTTTTCATTATAAGAGCCGGGAACATAGACAAGGTATTCACGCTCCTCTCCATTGTGAAGGATGCTTTGCGCGCTGAGTTCTCCAGGAATCAAAGCAGAATCTTCTGGGGTGCTTGAGGTCGATTTGGAGGAATTACAACCAAAAAACAGTAGAAAAGTTAAAAACAGACCAGCAGAGAGAAATGCGTTTTTCATTGTTTAAATTTAATAAAATAAATATCATAATTTATCCATGAAGTCGTCAAATTTCATCCTGGCTACCATTGATTATGCTTTTGTAGATGCCACCTTTTTTGAGGATGGCAAATCCCTAGACCGATGTCAGATGTACCACATTCTTTTATAGAGGAGAGTGTCACACGCTTTAAATCATCAGCTATTGAAGAAAAAAATAAGATCTACTTTATTCATTTAAAGCATACGAATCCAGCGAGAGATAACGATTTTGAAAGGAGAATGGCTACCGAAAAGAAAGGATATCACTTTGCGACTTTTGGAATGCGCTTTTCGCTCGAGTGATTCAGGCGCGGTTTTTGGGTTTTTTGTCTGGGATTCGACCTTGGTTCCCCATCCCGTCAAGATCAACTTGATCATAAGCATTTGCATGTTCTTTGCGTTGGATGCGATGTTGCTTGCCAATAATACGGAGTAAGAAATAGACATACACGACAAAAATTGTGAGTCCAACAAAAAACATCACTTGGTTAATCATCGCGTCGTCTTTGTCGGATGGCCATTGCAAAACCCAATATGGTTATTGGCCAAAGCCCTACATAGATCCCTTCCAATTCATTGCCTGAAAACCACAGAAATACAGAATATAAAAAACTGAAAAAAGCCAGTAGGATTGGATAGTATTTTTCTAGAAATCGTTTCATCGTTCTAATTTACAAATTTTAAAATAGACGGTGATCACTTTGATCCTGACTTCAAGTCTCTTTGAATATCTTTTTTGACCACGCGCAAGTATTTCTTCCGCTTTTTTTGAGAAACAAAAGGCACCGACCAAAACTGTTTGGTTTTAAACCACAACGACCATCTCCATCCGAACACAAAGCTATATACGCCCATAACCAATCGAAGCTTAACGGAATTCAGGTATAACGTACGTACGGGAAGTGAAGGCGCACCATGTGTGACATAGGTTCTAATTTTTTTGTCCTTCAAAAACGGTTTGGGGTAGGCGTATGTTTTGGTGATATTAACAAATTGATAAGCAAAACCAGGGG
>JAKMFI010000071.1 GCA_022425505.1 Flavobacteriaceae bacterium
CACTAATATAAGTCAATCCTGATTAGGCGCTTCCCAAAATTAGTTTAAGATTGGAGATCATATTCTCCCATAAAAGCTTCCCTTCATCAACCTCATCTTCTTCTGCAAAATCAGTAATCATCAAGGAAACATCCTTGGTGATGTCATCCACTTGGATTCTCATTTCAAAGAAATAGTCGGTATCTTCATCATCAAGCCATCTGAATTTAATCCGATCGCCATTTTTTTTACTCAAAAGTTCAGCCTGTTCCTCGCTGCCTTCCCAAATAAAAGTAAAGAGCTCACCTCGTGAATTAACATTATCAGCATACCACTCACTCATTCCAGAAGGGGTAGATATATATTGGAATAAGAGGGATGGAGATACATGTATCGGAAATTCCATTTCGTATTTGACCTTGTGCTCCATAGACTGGCTTAAGTATGAAGGCAATATAGATATTAATTCTTTTCTGCCAAAACTGGGGTTATTAATTTTTCGTCATTCATGACTCTCCCAAAAAACGCAATGAAGCATTTGCCATACCTTATTTTGTTTCTATATTTGCACCCATTCAAAAGAATCCTATTAATGGCGAGGTAGCTCAGCAGGTTAGAGCGTCGGATTCATAACCCGGAGGTCGGGAGTTCAAGTCTCCCCCTCGCTACTCTTTTTTTTCAATCATGATTTTAGTTACAGGCGGTCTTGGATTTATCGGTGCGCATACCGCCGTTACGCTACTCGACAACAATTTTGAAGTTCTAATCGTCGATGACTTGTCCAATACTTCTATTGACGTGCTCGACGGTATCGAAAAAGCGTGTGGGAAACGACCGAATTTTGAGCAAATTGACCTGAAAGATAAGACCAAAGTCACTCAACTTTTTGAAACCTACACCATCGAAGGGATTATTCATTTTGCGGCCTATAAAGCGGTGGGGGAAAGCGTGGAAAAACCCCTTGCTTACTACGATAACAACCTCTCGTCTCTGATCAATCTTTTGGCAGTGGCAGAAGATCAAAAACGCAGAATTCCATTTATCTTCAGCTCTTCATGCACCGTATATGGGGAGCCAGATCGCTTACCAATCACAGAGAACGAACCCAGCAAAACTGCGCTTTCCCCTTATGGAAACACCAAACAGATTTGTGAAGAAATTTTAGCAGACCTGACCAAGGTAAATGCAAATATCCCCGTGATTGCATTGCGTTACTTCAACCCGATTGGTGCACATACCTCGTCGGAAATTGGTGAACTACCCCTAGGCATTCCACAAAACCTTGTTCCCTTTATCACCCAATCGGCGGCAGGAATTCGAGGACCAATTACAATTTTTGGGAACGATTACCCCACCAAAGACGGCACTTGTATTCGCGATTACATCCATGTGGTGGACTTGGCAGATGCGCATGTTGTCGCCCTCAAACACCTCAATACCCTCTCGGACTCCCCTACCTTTGACGTGTTGAACGTCGGGACTGGCAAAGGAACCTCCGTATTAGAAATCGTACAAGCTTTTGAACGCGTAACCGATGTCTCACTCCGTTATGCGATTGGCGAACGCCGAGAAGGCGATGTTGTGGAAACCTATGCCGATACCACCAAAATCAATAATATACTAGGCTGGCAAGCTTCAAAAACGCTCGATGATGCCTTGCTATCTGCGTGGAATTGGGAAAAAAATCTCAGAGGGATTTCCTAAGCGATTCGACTTTCACACTCCAAAACTCTTTGTTTTGTCTTTTCGATTTTGATATTTTTTTTTGTTTTTTGTTTTGAATTAAATCATGAACTTAAAGAGTCTGATTACTTCAAACTAAACCCTACTATAGTGATGAATATTCACGACAGAATCGAGCATATTATTTTGCGAGAAAAGTTGTCTATTGCCGCATTCGAACGTATGATTGATGTTGGTCGAAATTCCCTTTCCACTTCGTTGAGAAAAAAGTCTGCGATCTCTCATGAGGTCATCACAAAAATTTTTGAGCACTTTCCCAGATATTCTCTAGATTGGATGTTTTTTGGAAATAAAAAGCCCGAAGATATTGAAATTGAAAAATTATCTGCCGAAATTATAAGCATCATCAAACGGTGGCGAGACCTTAGTAACAAAAATATTTAGCGTGATTGGAGGGTTAATCCCAATTGTATTGCGTCAAACGGTCAAGGGGGATTGTTGACTGTTCGCCTGTGCGAAGGTCTTTTAGCGTACAGCTTTGCTCTTTCCATTCTGACTCGCCCATGATCAGTGCATGAGGGATTTGCAATTGATTGGCTAAGCCCAACTGCTTTTTCAGTTTCGCATCAGAAGGGTACACAAAGACTCGTTTGCCTTGTTTCCTCAATTCGTTGATATGGGGGAATAAGGCCTTGATCATCTCCATACTGAAATTAACGACCATTACATCGATTGATGTGTGCAAGGCAGGAGGAAACAAATCGAGTTCGGAAAGAACCAACTCGATGCGATCCAAACCAAACGAAATACCAATTCCACTCATGTCTTTCATTCCAAACACCCCAGTCAGGTCGTCATAGCGACCCCCAGCCCCAATCGAGCCAACAGAAACCTGTTTTGGTGCCGAAATTTCGAATATGGTCCCTGTATAATAATCCAGACCACGGGCGAGTGTCCAATCGAACACAACCTTTGTCGAGTTGAGCTGTTCCAAATTGGAAAACAAAAAGCCAAGGTCATGCAGTGGGTCGACATCGCCAGTAGAACTCCCGATGAGTTGTTTAAGAGCATCGAGTTGATCAGCAGTGGATTTATTAACGAGATCACGCTGGATGCTGTCGATGATATCAATGTCGTATTCTGCATCGAGCAACAAGCGTTTGACCTCCTCCCAGCCGACTTTGTCGAGCTTGTCGAGGATGGTAAAAAAGCGTGTCGTTTCTGCACCAGCACCAGCCAGATGGGCGATGGCCTCAAGCACTTTTCTATGGTTGATCCGCAAGGTACAACCCGACAATTGAAGATCCCCAAAAATCGCATCGACCATCTGGATATACTCCAATTCGAGTAACAAGCTATCCGAGCCAATGGCGTCGGAATCGCACTGGGTGAATTCTTGAAAACGACCGTGTTGCGGACGATCGGCACGCCAAACGGGCTGCATCTGATAGCGTTTGAAAGGAAAGCTCAATTCGTTTTGATGCTGCACCACAAAGCGGGCAAGAGGCACGGTGAGGTCATAGCGCATGGCTTTGTCAGACAGGGAATTTCCAAAACGAGACAATTCACTGTTTTTTAAGGCCTCAAGGTCTGCCTTTTTGACCTTTTCCCCAGAGTTTAGTACCTTAAACACTAGGCGGTCACCCTCGTTGCCATATTTACCCAACAACAGCTCCCGACGCTCCATGGCGGGCGTTTCAATGGGCAAAAACCCATAACGCTCAAATTGCGTTTTCATCACACCCATAATATGGTTGCGACGCACGACCTCATGCGGTAAAAAGTCCCGCATGCCCTTGGGAGTATTGGGCTTTGTTGACATGCGCATAAAGGTACTGCAAAATGAGAAGTTAAAAAAGTGAGGCAGTCGGCAAAAAAAAAAAATAAAATCTTGAACTGGAAATTGATCAATAACTCCTAATCACGATTCGCAAATAACGGATACCCATTGATCATAAGCCTCCTTGGGTTGAGAATTGGAATAAAAAAAAGCCGACCCTACGGATCGGCTTATATAATTTGTGCAATAAAACAAATACTATTCTTTGTCTTCTGCCTTAGTGACTTCGAATTCTAATTGTACTTTGACCTCACGGTGCAAACGGATTTCGGCTTGTTGCTTGCCCAAAACCTTTACCGTTCCGCCTGTGATTTTGATAAATTTCTTTTCGATGTCATGCCCAGCAGTCTGTATCGCAGCACTCAAATCAGCATTGCCAATAGAACCAAACAATTTACCAGTTCCGCCGGCTTTGGCAGAGATTTTTATCTCTAGCGCCGAAATCTTTTTGGCCAGTGCATTGGCGTCATCCACCAATTTTTGCTCTTTAAACGCGCGCTGCTTGAGGTTTTCTGCCAAAACTTTCTTGGCCGAAGGGGTTGCCAAAATGGCATGCCCTTGCGGAATCAGAAAATTACGTCCATATCCGTTTTTGACCTGTACAATATCGTCCTTGAAGCCAAGATTTTCTACGTCGTTTTTTAGTATCAATTCCATGGTGACTTATTTTAAAAGGTCAGCGACATAAGGCATCAATGCCAAATGACGTGAACGTTTGATTGCAACCGATAGCTTGCGCTGATATTTTAGGGAAGTGCCCGTGAGTCTACGCGGTAAAATTTTACCTTGCTCGTTGACAAACTTCAACAAGAAATCTGGGTCTTTATAGTCGATATACTTGATACCAGATTTTTTGAAGCGGCAATACTTCTTTTCTTTGCTTGTCTCAATGTCAAGCGGCGTTAGATAGCGAACTTCGCCTTGCTTTCCGCCTTTACTAGCTTGTTCTAATGATGCCATGAGTTATGCTTTAGCTGTTAATCGTTCTCTTCGTTTTTCGGCCCAAGCTTCTGCATGCTTATCGAGCTTGACCGTTAGATAGCGCATTACGCGCTCATCGCGTCTAAATTCCAGTTCTAAAGCATGTACAACTTCGGGAGCTGCGATAAAATCAAAAAGGTGGTAAAAGCCACTTTTTTTGTTTTGGATGGTGTAGGCAAATTTCTTTAAGCCCCAGTTTTCCTTATTCACAAGCTCACCACCGTTGGAAGTGATGATATCAGCATACTTTTGAACTGCTTCCTTTACCTGATCTTCAGATAAAACGGGATTTAAAATGAAAACAGTTTCGTAATGATTCATATTTATAAATTGGGCAGCGAATTTATCACTTTTGTTTATCAATTCCAATCCTTTTATAATTTTTTACCTGAAATGGAGATATGATGAAGTGCAACGACCTTACAATTATTGACTGCTTTCCTAGATCGGATCGACGTCAACCAATAGTTTTACAGATCGAAAGTTGGGTATTTGTTCAAACCTTATGATGATGCGATTGAGCTGCTCTTTGGCTGATGTAGCAGATTGATTGGCAGGTAGTTTGAGCAATACCTGCATCAAAAATTGGTTGCGTATCCGACCTATTGGAGGAGACTGTGGCCCCAAAACAATTGAAAACTGATTCCTTAGCGCTTGTGCAAACCAGTCTGCTGACTGCTGTAGCGTTGCAAAATTCTTATGCTTAAGTTCAAAACGAATCAGACGAACAAATGGTGGATATGAAAACTCTTTTCGCTGCTTGCATTGGGTTGAAAACATACTTTCATAATCATATTTCTGTAGTTGCTGAAGGGTTTGATGGTTGCTGTCATAGGTCTGAATCAGGACCCTTCCCTGACGATCTTTGCGACCTGCCCGACCTGAAACCTGTAACAAAATCTGGAACGCTCGTTCGTGTGCTCGGAAGTCCTGAAAGTTGAGTAGTGAATCTGCCAAAAC
>JAKMFI010000074.1 GCA_022425505.1 Flavobacteriaceae bacterium
AAATGCAAAGATTCCACCTGCAGCAGCAGCTAAAGAGGTCGTTACAAGTACTAAAGATGTCAATGCTGGGTCAGCAGATAATACAGAACCACCGTTGAATCCAAACCAACCTAACCAGAGGATTAATACCCCAGCAGCAGAGATTGGTAAGTTGTGTCCAGGGATCGCATTTGGCTTACCGTCTTTGTCAAATCGACCAACACGAGCACCTAAGAAAACGATTGCTACTAAAGCAGCCCAGCCACCAACAGAGTGAACGAGTGTAGAACCAGCAAAGTCATAAAATCCGACTTCTTCTGTAAAGGTGCTGAAGAATCCACCACCCCATTGCCAAGAACCAACGATAGGGTATACAAATGCAACGAGAAGTAAGGCGTAAAGCATAAACGCGCCTAGCTTGATTCGCTCAGCAACAGCTCCAGAAACAATGGTTGCAGCAGTAGCAGCAAACATCCCTTGGAACAAGAAGTCTGTCCAATATGTATAGCCTTCATTATAGGCAAGGTCAGCAGCAGCAACAGAGTCAAGTCCCCATCCAGCAAAGCCGAAATAGCCATTAAAGTCTCCAGGGTACATCAAGTTGAATCCGCCTATGGCGTACACAAGAAGTCCCATTGTGATGACAAAGAAATTCTTAAATAAAATATTTACGGTATTCTTTTGACGGGTCATTCCACTTTCTAAAAAGGTAAATCCTAAGTGCATAAAGAATACAAGACCAGTACAGATCATCATCCATACATTGTTTGTTGTTAATAATTCCATAGTATATATTTTATTTTAGTTTAACGTATCTCCTCCTTTGTCGCCTGTACGAACGCGATAAGCATCTTCTACAGGAAGAACAAAGATTTTACCGTCACCAACACGACCAGTGGCACCAGCTTTTACGATGGCATCAATAGCAGGTTGTACAAAGTCATCATTGACAACAATTGATAACAAACGGCGTTGAATTTCAGATGTGCTGTAAGAAACACCACGGTACACGTGCCCTTTCTTTTCGTTTCCAATTCCAGTTACATCCCAGTAGCTGAAAAAAGTCACACCAGCATCATAAAGAGCGTCTTTGACGTCTTCGAATTTGGTTTTGCGAATAATTGCTTCTATTCTTTTCATGATTAATAATTAAGTGAATAAATGTTTTTTCTGATCCTTAATTAGAAGCTCATTCCAAAGACTAGGAAAGCTGATTCAGCATCAGGATTGTATACAAAAGATGAGAATACAGGAAGAGAATAGTCTTCAGTAATTTTAATGTCTTTGCTTCCGCCGATAGCAATATTTACAAGTCCGCTATCTCCATTGGCATACCATGCAGTTTCAGCGTCGTCGCTTCCATAACCAAGAGCAATATCAACAACACCTACTGAGAAAGCAGCTTCTACATAAAGTGCCTCTACTTCAGTAAAATAACCTACAGTTAAGTCTACTGGACCAACAGACGCTCCACCACTAATTTCTAGGTAAGCATCTTCAAAAAGACCTTCTTCAGTGGCATAATCGCCACCTGCACCTGGAAATGTGTAGTTTGTAACAGTTAATGAAGCAGGACCAAAGCTGTAAGAAGCATAAAGATCAAGTTCATGACCTAGGTCACCACCAGTTGTAGGGAAACTACCCCAGATACCAAGCTCTAGATCACCAGAGGCAATTGACATCCATGGCTGTACATGAGGGCCCGCACCAAATTGTGTTCCTCTCCATATATATTGGCTAACAACGTCAGCGCCAAAATCAACTTCTTGTGCTTTGACATTCGTAGTTGAAAGAGTTAAAACAGCGATAGCTGCAATTCCGAATAAATTTTTAATTAGTTTCATAATAGTATAATTTTTAATTATTAATGCCCCAAAAGTACACTTTCAATTATACAACCATTAAAAAAAGGGGGTTAAACATTGTATTTTTATAATATTTTAAATTATACCCCCTAAATAATTAGGGTATTTAAAAAATATACCATCATAAATTCAGAAATGCTTTAAATTTAATGGGGTGTGGTTTGTAAAACACTAAAAATGCACCATTATACAACATATATAATGAGGATAAAGCAATAAAAAGGAGATATTATTAAAAAATCAGCTTTGACAAATAAGTACCCAGCACAACCATGCCAAGGCAAACAAAATAAGTCAGGCTGGCATAAATAAGTAAAGAAACACCACCAGAAGTGCGAAACAATGTGAGGTTTTCCAAAGCAAAAGCGGAAAATGTGGTCAGACCACCACAAAACCCGATGATCCAAAACAGAGTATTTACTGAATGGGTTGAGGTGTTGCGTATCCATTGATCAGCCAAAATACCGATCAGCAAAGAGCCAATGACATTTGCCAATAAAGTCGGCCAGGGGTAGAGCGAATTGGTTTGCTTTAATATTATGGTAATCACATATCTGCAGATACTCCCCAAGCCACCCCCAATAAAAACCCACAGCAACTCTTTCATAATGACACCCCTCTTTTCAGGAATAATAGCAATCCAATAAAGACGAGAAAGCCAATAAGTACCCAGATGCTCCCTCTAAAGTAAACGGGATTTTTTGCGCGGTCCTTCCGATAACTCCATACCGTTAGTATGGTAAATCCAACAATAAAGAATAGTGCAAAAAGAAGTTGTCCTGTGCTAAACATTGTTTTATTTTAGGCAAAACAAAAATATGAAGAATAAACTTTCCGCAGTCACTGCATTTCACAAAGCATTTGGATTAGGGGTTAACAACACACCCACTACAGATATATACGAGTCAACCATGAACTTGCGTTTTTCCTTGATGGATGAAGAAAATAAAGAATATCTCGAAGCGATAAAAAACAACGATATGATCGAGGTGGCAGATGCTTTGGGAGACATGTTATACATTCTCTGCGGAACCATTATCACGCATGGTATGCAAGATGTGATTGATGAGGTGTTTGAAGAAATTCAACGCAGCAATATGAGTAAACTTGGTAGCAACGGCAAACCGATCTATCGGGAAGATGGAAAGGTTTTAAAAGGGCCAAATTACTTTAAGCCAGATATTGCAAAAATTCTAAATGAATAGATTAGACCTTAACGCTCCACCCATAAGGATCGTCAGTGCGGTTGTATTGAATGGAAGTCAGATTTGATTTTAATTTCAAAGCGAGTGAATCTTCTGATTTTGGAAGTTGAAAGTCTTCTCCTTTATAACCAAATCCATGTATTGGTAAAACCACAACTGCAGTACCTGATCCAAAAATCTCTTTTAAGGTGTTGTTTTTTGATGCCTCAATGAGTTCCGATACAGAGAGTTGACGTGTTTCGACTTGAATCCCAAGATCTTTTGCAAGTTCAAGAACACTTTTTCGAGTCACACCATCCAAAATGCTATCTGAGGTTGGTGCGGTAATCAGCTTATCTCCAATATAGAAAAACAAATTCATTGTACCCGCTTCTTCAATATATTGATGAGTTGCAGCATCCGTCCAGATGATCTGCTGATATCCTTCATCAATAGCGAGCTGCGTGGGATAAAATTGACCTGCGTAGTTTCC
>JAKMFI010000121.1 GCA_022425505.1 Flavobacteriaceae bacterium
GGGTTAGTGCATTTCGAACTTCGCTTATTGATGGTGATGGATCGACTAGCAAATTGGTGCTTTCGTAAGGGTCATTTTTTAAATCATAAATCGATTCTGTTCCATCCGCATCGACAATTAGTTTATACTGAGAATCTCGAACTGCATAACTCACATTTCCGTCAGTTGATTTTTCTGCATACGCATAGGTTCTTATATCAAGATCTGGTTCGCTGAGTAAGGCGTGGAAGCTTTTGCTATCAAATTTATCTGAAACTCCTGAACCTGCCATTTGTGCGATTGTGGTAAATAAATCTGTTGAGAATTAAAGCGTCTTCCCGTTCCCCTTTTCGAGCTACTCCTGCACCAGATATAACCATGGGGACGTTTATACCCCCTTGAAAAATACTTCCTTTCGCTCTTTTTCCACGATACGGACTTTGAACAACTTGCCCCGGTGTTCCGTTGTCCCCCAAAAAAATTACAATTGTATTGTCAAGACCATTTGGAATTGATTCAAGGATTCGTCCCAACTCTGTGTCTAGCGCTTCAATTGCAGAAAAATAATACGGTAATGGGTCTGATTCTATGGCTGCTACCTCTTTTGATAAATTTCCTTGACCGTGCAAATGATCAGGGGCAAGGTGGAAGGGCGTGTGCGGCGCATTGTAGGCGAGCCATAAAAACCAAGGCTTTGTTCTTTGACCAATCCATTGAATTGCATGATTTGAAAATTCAGTGGTCGTATACGTGGTCGTTGCTTCTCTTTGTCCATTTGTTACCCTGTTCCAATTTGTATAGGACGACACTCCTCCTCCAATAATTCCTGAAAAATAATCTATTCCCATGGTGTTTGGGTCAGAGATTGTATTTGATAAATGCCATTTACCAATTAATGCAGTATCATAAACTCCCTTTGTTTGTGACTTTAAAAAATCCTGCAAAGACTCCTCGTCTAATGAGATGTCTTGCTCGACTTCCATTACCCCCGTGTGGTGTCCCAATTTTCCAGTCAATATGGATGCTCTAGTTGGTGAGCAAACAGAATAGGTCCATAAATGATCAAAAGTCACTCCGTTTGACATTAAGTTGCGCAAAGTCGGCATTTGTGGCTTTGATTCTCCCTCATCATAATTTGGCGTAGCATCTTTTCCCAAGTCATCCGCAATGACCAATAAAATATTTGGTAAGATACTCTCAGAATTTTCGGAGTTTTCAGAATTATGTGTTGACTGTTTTTCACAAGAAATTACAAGGAATATGATCAGCAGTTTAAAGATCATAGAATGAGTCATCAATCCTTGTGTGTGTTTCATTCTGATGTGCTTGAAGGTCGTCATTTGTTAAGCATCGCCCTTTAAGCAACGAGTAAAGAAGGGAAAATCATCAGTAACGACATAATAGTAAATCCCATCAGGAAATTCGGGAGTAGTTCCAAATCTACCATTACACTGATCTAAATCTCCGTATCCTTCTACATATTCATAGTCTTGGGTAAATGCGCCCATCGGAATTGGCTCATTTAAATCGTCATTTGCATTTGGTCCTCCAAGTATGGCTGTGAGGGTATTTGGTCGATTTTCATCCGGTTGCAATTTCAAACGATAACTAGGCGTTAATGCCTTTAACTGACTTTGTGAATCTTCGGGGTCGTCTGAGTAGCCATACCGCGCATACACAGGAAAACCATCAGATGCCCATCCAATTAGGGTCATGCCGTCATTATCCCCTAAAAAATCAATCAATAGTTCAGGCATTCCATGGTAGTGATATGCGCCACTAGGTTGAACATGTGCATGGTTCATGTCATCTCCAAAATCAAAGGTTTCATGTCCCAAAGCTTCAATATTCCAATTCCCTCGTCCCTGCGCTAAACTACATTCCCCAGCATCATTACATCTACCTGCTGTTGCAGGATCAAACTTTACGCTATTTAAAGCATACGCAATTGCCATAGCAGGACCAACAATTTCTAACCCGCTTTCATGAACTATGGAGGGGCAAAGGGTAAAACTGTTGCTCACATCCTGTTCGCTTATGCGATTTGGGTTGTTCGAATTCGGAAAAGTACCTACTTCGTGACTCGGGATTCCATTTCCAGTCAAAATCCTATTTGTTCCATCTGATGACCATGAGTATTTACTAAAAGCCAAAACAGATTCATCATCATTATAAATTTCTTCATCAATATTGACCAGAATATTGGACGTTGAAAATCCTGTTGAACAATCTTCAGCTTGTTCGTCTTTTGGTGTTGAAGACTTATTTTCCTCACAGGACAACAAAAACAAACCAAGAATGAAAATTCCGCTTCTTAAATACATTTGTCTATAATTTATAGTATTAGACCTTTTAAAACTGTAATAGTTTTCCTTGATAGAAATTTTTTTGACAAGAATCGAATAGCTGACCGAGCTGTTTTCTAATAAATCGCTGTATTTATTGGAGTACTTGATCGGGTTTTCAGGAGAATAAATACTATCCTTTTTTTCTTTTCGAACTCTTTTTAAAGTTCGGTTTTCTTTTTGAATTCTTTTTAAGTTTCCCTTTAAATGATCCCCTATTTTTTTTTGAAACCCTTGGTGTAGATGATGAAGATCTCGATCTATTTTTAGGTTTTTTAGCATCCGATTCACCTCCATCTTTTGGGTTGTAAAATGGGTGATCGGAAATTACTGGGATTTTTTGATTAATGAGCTTTTGAATATCCCCTAAGTATTTCTTTTCAGTATTTGAACAAAACGATACCGCTTCTCCGATTTCTTGCGCTCGCCCTGTGCGTCCAATTCGATGAACGTAGGTTTCGGGGACATTGGGTAAATCATAATTGATAACCAAAGACAATTTACTTACATCAATTCCGCGTGCTGCGATATCGGTAGCAACTAAGACAGAAAACTTATTTTTTTTAAAACGCTGGAGTGTCTTTTGTCTTGCGTTTTGAGATTTATTTCCGTGAATCGCTTCTGACTTGATATTGGATTTATGAAGCGCCTTGACTATTTTATCGGCACCGTGTTTTGTTCGTGAAAACACCAATATTGAAGCCCCTGGATTTTCGGACACTAGGTGTTTTAGCAAATCATTTTTATCAGGTTTACTGACAAAGTAAACAGATTGAGAAACTTTTTCTGCAGTGGTCTGTTTTGGGGCGATCGTAACACGTTTTGGGTGGTTCAAGATTTGGTCTGACAATTCGGAAATTGCCTGGGGCATTGTTGCTGAAAAAAAAAGAGATTGTCGTTTCTCTGGCAGTTTTGCAATAATTTTTTTGATGTCATGAATAAAGCCCATATCAAGCATTTGGTCGGCTTCATCCAAAACAAAGTAATCGATACTGTTAAGTCGAATATAACCTTGACCTATAAGATCAAGTAAACGTCCAGGAGTAGCAATCAAAATATCTGCTCCATTTCGCAGTGCACTTGTTTGTTTATGCTGACTTACACCCCCATAAATCACCACATTCTTTCCTCCTGTATGCCTTGAATAGATAGAAATGTTTTCGGCAATTTGAATCGTGAGTTCTCGTGTGGGAGAAATAATTAGTGCCCTAAGTACCCGTCTGCCTTTCTTCTTTTTCTTGGAACGTTGGAGAAAAATCCGTTGTATAATCGGAATCGTAAATGCAGCTGTTTTTCCAGTACCTGTTTGCGCACTGCCGAGCAAGTCGTGACCCTCCAAAAGAATAGGGATTGATTGTGCTTGAATTGGCGTTGGCTCAGCATATCCTTGTTGTTCAATCGCCTTTAATATCGGAGAAATAATCCCCAAGTCAGAAAATGTCATTGCTGCGAAGGTAGGGCAATC
>JAKMFI010000124.1 GCA_022425505.1 Flavobacteriaceae bacterium
GTATGGCAGGCCGACAAGCTCAACCTCGCTGCAGCCAACAAACTGCTCAAACTTGTGGAAGAACCCCCTGAAAAGACACTTCTTATATTCATTTCAAATCATGAAGATCAGGTTCTTGAAACACTACGCTCACGTTGTCAGGGTGTTCATTTTTCGTTGTTGCCTGAGAACGTGATTTCGAAAGCGTTAATTTACTATGGCGCAACTCGTGAGGTGGCTGACAGTTTAAGCATGCAAGCCAATGGCCAGTTAAGTCGTGCTTTGCGTTTGATGAGTGTCGAGGAGGCGCCCTTTGAAGATTGGTTTGTGAGTTGGGTGCGCACTGCATTTAAAGCAAAGCGAAACAAAGGGTCTGTTGTTGAACTACTAAATTGGAGTCAACAAATTGCAGGCGTTGGTCGGGAAATGCAAAAACAATTTTTGTTGTTTAGCATCGAGCTGTTTCGTCAAGCCCTGCTGGTTCAGTATGATCTCACTGAGCTTACAAGCTATGAGCCAAGAGGAGATTTTGATATTTCTCGATTTTCGAATTATGTCCATAATGGAAACATTCATCTGATTATCAGTGAGTTAGAGGCTGCTTACCTTCATGTTGAACGCAATGGGAGTGCCAAAATGATTTTCTCTGATCTGTCGTTAAAGCTCACAAGGCACATTCACAACCCCCCTATTTTGTCTTAAATTTGGGTTGTTTTTTTGCTCTTTTCTGCTGGATTCATTTTGTTTTTTTGAACTTGTAGTCCGTCAATGTCCTAAAGTATGCTTAAACGCCTTTATTTTCGTTTTTGTAAAACATAAATCAGCGAAGAGTAGTTTTTTGACTGTTTTGCTGCGTGGTTTGACCGCCATCCAGACCAAAACGCTTTAAGCCATGGAAAATTCGATTGACGGTTTTGTTCTGAAAGCAATGACACATAATAAGCATCTAAGCGCAACGGATAGGTTTTTTCCGTTTCGAACCCGCAATCTTTTGCCATACTTATAAAGCCTTTTGGTGAGAAATGCCACAAATGTCTTGGGACATCATAAGCGGCCCACATTGCGCCGTATTTGTTTGCGTCCCAAGATTTATAATTCGGGAGAGCAACAAACAGTATACCATTGTCCGCTAAAGATTTGAGTGCTTGTTCAAAAAACGCCCTCGGATTAGGAAGGTGTTCTACAACATGCCATGCTGTGATCACATCATAGGATTTTGGGTTGGTCCAAGTGGGTCGATACTTTACTTTGGATCCATGGGCGTTGGTGTTGGGCTCAAATCCCTCCGATTGCCACCCTTTAGTGTTCGCAAAATTTACAAAAGACCCTGTGCCTGCCCCAAAGTCTAACAGTATTCCTTTGGTGTGAGAATGTTTGTTGATGATCTTAATTTTGTAGTTGTGGTTCCATTGTCTGAATCGCGAATAAACAGTGAAGAAGATGGATCTTCCTTGTGTTTTGTGAGAAATATAGTTTGGGTGGTCATAGTATTTCTCAATCTGTTTCGGTTGAGGTGTTGTTTGTAAAATATCGTAGCGGTCATGGGGTTCTAAAACAAAAGAATCTCCTGTAGCTAAGTGGTCAATACAAACTGTTTTATTCATTACGGAAATGGTATTGTTCCACGTGGAACCTAACGCCCTATGTGGACTAACAAAACACTGATATCACTTGGTGAAACACCGCTTATTCGAGACGCTTGTGATAGGGTTTGTGGTTGAATTTCTGTCAGCTTTTGTCTCGCCTCTGTCGATATCGATTGTATAACATGGTAATCAAAGCCCTGAGGTATTTTAATGGACTCTAATCGGTCTAGTTTTTGAGCTTGCGCCTCTTCTTTTTCAATATACCCTGCATATTTGATCTGTATTTCTGCTTGTTCTAGAGTCGTTTGCGTGGTTTTGTTTTCTTGAAAGTAGTGGTTAATTGGCTCTAGCTGTAGTAAATCATCCATTTTGAGTTGCGGGCGTGCTAAAATCTTAGCGATTTTCGTGGATTGTCTAATCTCTGCCGTTTCTTTGTCTTGTAAAATTGGGTTAATATCTTGCGGTTGTATGCTCGTTTTCTTCATAAATCGGATAAGACTGTGGGCTTGGTGTTGGGATTTTTCCATCTCTTCGAGTCGTTCGTCTGACGCCAACCCGATATTGTGTGACAATGGGGTTAAACGGGTATCCGCATTGTCTTGGCGCAACAGCGTTCGGTATTCTGCACGGGAGGTGAACATTCGATAGGGTTCCTCAGTTCCTTTTGTAATGAGATCATCGATCAAAACACCAATATATGCCTGATCTCTACGTAGAGAAAACGGTTCTTGTTCTGTGTGATATAAGTGAGCGTTAATCCCTGCCATTAGCCCCTGTGCGGCTGCCTCCTCATATCCTGTAGTACCGTTGATTTGTCCCGCAAAAAACAAACCTGCTATGGGCTTGGTTTCTAAACTGTGTTTGAGTTGTGTTGGTGGAAAATAATCATACTCTATCGCATAGCCAGGACGAAAGAACTTTACGTTTTTAAAGCCTGAAACAGCTGTTAAGGCACGATACTGAACGTCTTCTGGTAAAGAAGTTGAAAATCCATTTACATAAACTTCTACTGTGTTCCATCCTTCTGGTTCAACAAAAATTTGATGTCTATCTTTGTCTGCAAAACGGTTAATTTTATCCTCTACAGAGGGACAATAACGTGGTCCAACACTTTGAATTCTTCCATTAAACATCGGAGAACGGTCAAAACCTTCACGTAATAAGTCGTGTACTTCTTGATTCGTGTAGGTCATATGGCAAGAACGCTGTGTTTTGAGGGGTTGGGCTGATGGTAAATATGAAAACGTACTGGGGTGATTGTCTCCTGGTTGTTCAATCATTTTAGTATAATCCAACGAGCGGCCATCAACACGTGGCGGTGTGCCAGTTTTCATTCTTCCTGACGTAAATCCTCTTTCTATAAGTCTTTCGGTTATACCAAAAGATGCGCTTTCGCCCGCACGTCCTCCGCCAAACTGTTTTTCGCCAATGTGAATCAATCCATTAAGGAAGGTTCCACTTGTCAGCACCACAGACTTGGCAAAGACTTCTAGGCCCAAAGATGTTTTGACCCCACAAACCCGATCTTTGTCGAAGAGTAAGTCTGTTACCATCTCTTGATAAAAATCTACATTATGAGTTTCTTCCAAACGCAGACGCCAGGCCTCTGCAAAGCGCATACGGTCAGACTGTGCTCTAGGACTCCACATCGCTGGTCCTTTTGACTTGTTCAGCATCTTGAATTGAATCGCTGTGTTGTCAGTAACAATCCCACTATATCCGCCAAGCGCATCGATTTCACGAAGAATTTGACCTTTTGCAATACCTCCCATCGCAGGGTTGCAAGACATTTGGGCAATGTTTTGCAAGTTCATGGTTATCAAAAGCGTTTTACTTCCCATATTTGCGGCTGCGGCTGCGGCCTCGGACCCAGCGTGGCCCGCACCAACGACAATAACATCATATTCGGTTGCAAACATGAACTAGAGTGGGTTTTGTTCCACGTGGAACCGTTTTAACATTTCATCTTCATGCTTTCGCATGAACTGTTTGTCTTTTGTGGTTTTATCTGAGTAACCAATACAGTGAAGGACACCATGAATCAAAACCCTTGCAAGTTCACTTTCTACACTCACACCTTCAAGGGTTGCGTTTTCTGAAACACGGTCTGTCGATACCGCAATATCACAGTTCACTGTCTTTGTGGTAGAGTAATCAAATGTAATCACATCGGTGTAATGGTCGTGATCTAAGTGTTTTTGGTTGAGGGCCAACAAGGCATCATCATCCATCAGTGCAATGTGGATATCCCCAATTTGTTTGTCTAACAACAAAACACAATCCGACAACCAACTCAAAAGCTGTTCTTCGTTTTGAACTGAAAATTGATTTTGTGCTTGTAACGTAATCTTTTTCACAGGACAAAGGTAGGTGTTTCCAGTGTTGTACGCCAATATAGAAAACAGAAAAAAATCGCAACTTTCTGTTTTTCAATGTTTTATAGTGTTATTTCTTTGGTTTCGTGTTATCACGAATAGGCGATATCTTTACAAAAACTTTTGCATGGCCAATTCAGTACGTGTTCGTTTCGCCCCAAGCCCAACAGGGCCTCTCCATATCGGTGGGGTGCGAACAGCGCTTTACAACTATTTATACGTAAGAAAGCACGGCGGGCAATTTGTGCTGCGTATTGAGGACACTGACCAAAAACGGTCTGTTGATGGCGCAGAAGCGTATATCCAATCTTGTTTGGCGTGGCTTGGTATTCAACCAGACGAAAGCCCTGCCCATCCAGGAAATTTTGGTCCATACCGTCAAAGTGAAAGGCGCAATGTATATCAAAAACACATCCTTGAGATCGTTGAGAGCGGACTTGCGTATTATGCGTTTGATTCTGCCGATGAATTAGAGGGTCATAGAGTGGATCACGAAAAGAAGGGGAAAACATTTATTTATAATTGGCACAACAGAATGAAGCTAAACAACAGCTTGGTTTTGGGGGAAGAGAAGACAAAAGAAAAACTGGACAACGGACACCCTTATGTTATTCGTTTTTTAATGTGGGATGAAAAAGAGTCTTCGGTCTATCAGTGTCCCGATTCCATTCGGGGTAACGTGGCTGTGGATTGTAAATTGTTGGACGATAAAATACTATATAAAAGCGATGGTATGCCGACCTATCATTTTGCAAACGTTGTAGACGATCACCTCATGAACATTTCTCATGTGATTCGCGGAGAAGAATGGTTGCCCTCGTTAGCGCTGCACCTAAAGTTATATGATGCCTTTGATTGGAGGCCACCAAAATTTGCTCATTTACCCTTGATTCTCAAACCAAGTGGTAAAGGAAAACTTTCAAAACGAGATGGGGAGAAGTTGGGTTTTCCTGTATTTCCGATACAGTGGGAAGAAAAAATAATGGGCTATAAAGAAGAAGGGTATTTACCAGTCGCAGTCTTGAACTTTCTTGCCTTACTCGGATGGAATGATGGCGGTGAAAACGAAATTTTTTCATTAGAGGAATTGATTTCATTATTCGATTTGGAAAGAGTTCATCATGCGGGTGCTCGTTTTGATCCTGAGAAAAACAAGTGGTTTAACCAACAACACATCCAACGCTTATCCATTTCTGATTTTTGTAGTCTCTGTAAGCCTGTTATCGAAAATCATGGGTTTGTAGTCAATGATGAAAACAAACTAAGATCTATTGCGTTGATGATTCAATCAAGAGTCGTCCTAACCACTGAGCTCTGGCGAGAACTTAAGGTCTTTTTTGAAAAACCTGACGTATATGATCCAAAAGCGGTCAAAAAGGTGTGGAAAGAAAAAACGAAAGGCTTATTACGCGCTGTGGTTGATTTGCTTTCCGATGATGGTGAGGCGTCACTAGGGGAGCTACAAGACGCCTTAAAAAGGGTTGCCGAAGGTGCAGGACTGGGTCTTGGTGCATTGATGGGGCCACTGCGTGTTGTGGTCGTTGGATCTCTTTCTGGGCCTGACTTACTCTCAATCATTAACACCTTAGGTGCAAAAGAAGTTATAAGCCGTATTGATTCCGCTTTAGAGGCGATAGAATAACCTTTTTTTGGTTATCTTTAGTGGAAATCTAAAACCCTTTAGTCATGTCTATTATAACTTATTCTTTGTTGGGCTTTCTTGCCTTTGTTTTACTCTTTGGTATATTCTTTATCGTCAAACAACAATCTGCTGCCATTGTTGAACGTTTTGGAAGGTTTGTTGGGGTTCGTCAATCTGGGCTACAGCTCAAAATTCCAATTATCGATCGTGTCGCAGGACGTGTGAGTTTACGTATTCAACAGCTCGATGTTGTGGTCGAGACAAAAACCAAGGATGATGTCTTCGTCAAAATTAAAGTATCTGTTCAGTACATGGTAATTAAAGACAAGGTGTACGAAGCGTTTTATAAACTAGACTTTCCTCAAGATCAAATCACCTCTTATGTCTTTGATGTTGTTCGTGCAGAAGTCCCTAAAATGATTTTGGATGATGTCTTTGAGAAAAAAGACGATGTTGCGATCGCAGTGAAAGCAGAGCTCAATGATGCGATGGTAAATTATGGGTTTGATATTATCAAAACACTTGTGACAGATATCGATCCTGATGCACAAGTTAAAGACTCAATGAATCGGATTAATGCCTCTGAGAGAGAAAAGGTTGCCGCGCAATTTGAAGGGGACGCACAGCGTATCTTAATCGTAGAGCGTGCAAAGGCCGAAGCTGAATCCAAACGACTACAAGGTCAGGGGATTGCTGACCAAAGGCGTGAAATTGCGCGTGGTTTGGAGGACTCGGTCAAAGTGTTGAATGGGGTTAACATCAACTCCCAAGAGGCCTCAGCGCTGATTGTTGTTACCCAGCACTATGACACCCTTCAGTCTGTTGGATCCGCGAGCAATAGCAACTTGATTTTGATGCCAAATTCGCCGCAAGCGGGCTCGGAAATGCTAAACAATATGGTTGCCTCGTTTACGGCGAGTAATCAAATTGGTGAGGCTATGAAAAAGCAAAGAGAAGAAGACGAGCGTTCGAAAAAGAACGAATAACAAGGTGTTTTTATTTTTTGGACCAATTATCTCGTAATCCAACGGTCCGATTAAAAATGGTATTGGTTTCCGTGCTGTCTGGGTCAACCACATAGTATCCTTGGCGTTGGAATTGGTAGTTCTTTCCATGAAGTGGCTTGCCAATGTTTGGTTCGATAAAAGCTTGTTGTTCGGTCAATGAGTTTTCGTTTAAAAAACTTGTGAAGTCAGCGTCTTTGTGGCCATCTGGATTGGGGTCAGAAAACAATCGATCGTAATTTCTGACTTGAATTTGATGGGCGTGTTGTTCCGAAACCCAGTGAAGGGTTCCTTTCACTTTGCGTTGACTTTCTTCTGTTCCACTACCGCTTTTACTCAATGCATCATAAGTACAAAAAACGGTTTTGACCTTTCCTTCTTTATCCTTTTCAACCGACTCTGCTTTGATAATATAGGCGTTTTTTAGGCGTACTTCCTTACCGAGTTTTAAGCGGAAAAATTTTCTGTTTGCTTCTTCACGAAAATCTTCTTGCTCAATCAAAATGGTTTTCGAAAATGGCAATTCGCGACTTCCTGCTGTTGGGTCTTCGGGATTGTTTTCTGCGGTTAACCACTCGTCCTGTCGGTCTGGATAATTTGTGATGACAACACGTAAAGGGTTGAGGATGGCCATGATCCGAGGGGCAATTGTATTTAGGTCTTCTCGGATACAGAACTCTAATAAAGAAACATCGATAAGGTTCTCTCGTTTTGCAACCCCCACGGCCTGAATAAAGTTTTTTAATGACGTTGCTGTGTATCCTCTTCTGCGCAAACCACTGATGGTTGGCATTCGTGGATCGTCCCATCCTGAAACGGTTTTATTTTGAACCAGCTGCATCAATTTGCGCTTGCTCGTGACCGTATAATTGAGATTCATACGTGCAAACTCTCTTTGTTTTGGTGCGAGGCCAGTCGTGTATATTTCGGTTAGGAAGGCCTCATAAAGGTCGCGATGGGGTTTAAATTCTAAAGAGCACAAAGAATGTGAAATATTTTCGATGTAATCCGACTGTCCGTGCGTCCAATCATACATCGGGTAGATACACCATTGATCGCCTGTTCGGTGGTGAGATTGAAATAGAATTCGATACATTACTGGATCGCGCAGCAACATATTTGGGGAGCTCATGTCGCCTTTGAATCGCAAAACATGACTTCCTTCTTTGTGTTTCCCTGCTTTCATTTCGGTAAAAAGAAGCTGGTTTTCTTCTGTAGATCTTGTGCGATACGGGCTGTGTTCACCTGCTTGGGTTGGGGTACCTTTTTGTTTTGCGATTTCCTCTGATGTTTGCGAATCGACATAGGCCTTTCCTGACTTAATTAAATCAACCGCCCAATCATACAGGGTTTGAAAATGGTCGGACGCATAGCGTTCTTTATCCCAGCGAAAGCCCAACCATTGAATGTCTTTTTTTATAGCATCTACATAGAGCTGTTCTTCAGCTGCTGGGTTGGTGTCATCAAACCGAAGGTTTACAGGCGCGTTGTATGACAGGCCCAAACCAAAGTTGATGCAGATTGCCTTTACGTGACCGATGTGTAAAAATCCGTTTGGCTCGGGTGGGAAACGAAAACGTAAAGACTCTTGAGAAAGGCCTTGCGCTAGATCTTCATCGATAATGTGTTCAATAAAGTTTTTCGAAGGGTTCACGCCATGTTTGTTTGTGACAAAGGTAATTAATTCACACAGGAAGAGCTGCTTTGTTTGCTATCTTTGCTAAAAATAAATATGGGCCAAATTTATTTAGAAAACATCCGAACGTATAGCCACCACGGTTGTATGAAAGAAGAGGCCGTTATCGGAAGTGAATATCGGGTTGATGTGTGGGTGGATGCGGATTTGACGGTTGCTTCATCGTCTGATGATTTAAAAGACACACCTGATTATGTTGTCCTAAACCAAATTGTTGTAGACGAAATGAAAGCGCCTTCTCGTTTATTGGAACATGTTGCACAACGGATTATCAATCGTATCAAGTCTAGTATTACTGGTTTGGATCGTATTCGGGTGCGTGTATCAAAAATCAATCCTCCTATCGGGGGCGATGTAGAGTCCGTTTCCGTGTTGTTGGAGGGGTGAAGTCTTCTCTGGTTGATTAAAATAGCTTACTTTAGCCATTGAGTTTGGCACCGTGGCCGAGTGGCTAGGCAGAGCTCTGCAAAAGCTTGTACAGCGGTTCGAATCCGCTCGGTGCCTCTTTGTTTACTTCCATTTATTTATCGAAGGCAATAAAACGTCTGGCTCTGGCGCATAGACGCCTTGATAAATAAAATAGATTCCAAAAATGACCAACAAAACACACACAAGTAGTCTGATTTTGTAGATCACAGGAGGGGTAAGCGTTTTGCTCAACTGTTTGGCAAGTACAATTTTTATAAACCCAAGAATCAGATAACCTAGCATGACGGTTGAAAAGAAAACGATGATGCGACTGGTCTCTAGTTCCAATGTCGGTGCGATTGAGACAAGCAGACCCAACCAAAACAAAAAAGTTCCAACATTGATGATGTTTAAGAAAAACCCTTTGATGAAATATGAAAATAAATGAAATCCTTTCGGTTCTATTGGCTCATTTTCGATGATTTCCTCTTTTTTTCGGATCGTTGTAATTGCACTAATGATGGCATAAACCATCAACAATACTCCGCCGAGTATATATAGGTTTGGGTTATCTTTGATATCTGCTAAGAGGGATTTTGTGCCTAAGAAGGCAGCAAGAACAAAGA
>JAKMFI010000040.1 GCA_022425505.1 Flavobacteriaceae bacterium
AATTTTGCGGTTTTTAATTGGCTAAGTGATTTATTTTGAGTGGATTTGTCAAAATCAAAAAACGAGTCAATCGGGTGCGTATAGGTCAAATTCCAGGTGTTGTTTCCAACATTCAACCGCAATGCCAGTCTAAAGTTATGAACAGAAAGAGAAGAAATGCTTTCCGTAAGAGCTGCCCTTGTGCGTTGCTTAGCTGACAGAGAATAATATCCAACCACTCCAGCATATATGCGCCAAAATTGATAATTCGTAGGCGTTGAGCTCCGCCATCTGAACTCAATCGGGATTTCTGCATCTACAGAATTCCACTGGTTAATCACATCACCTGAAACGAAAGTCGTTGATTTTATATCGTCTGTAAACTGTAGGTTGGTATAAACCACATTATAGTTGAGTCCAAGACCTAGCCCGAATGCAAGATTGCGAGCTGAGTTGATGGGCATATCTCGAACAAATCCAAGTGAAAACGTATGTGACAGTTTATTTTGGGTCAGGCCTTCAGGGGTGTCGATCAATAATGGATAGCCAATTGACACATAAACCTGATCCTCTCTATAAAATGAGTCGGCTGGGGATTGTGCAAGTGCAAAACTCGCCATTAGCAAAATAAGAAAACACTGTTTTTGCATAACTCAAAAATAAAAAAAGCGCCGATACTGGCGCTTGATGCTGTAATGATCACAATGATCCACTAGTTTAGGTTTTGTGAATAGTCCCCAATACGTGTGGTGTAATTGATCTTAAGTGCGTTGACTTTTCGCAATTCTTGTTTGATGTCAGAAATGAGACCCATTTTAGTGTCTCCATCAACTTTGAGTGCAGTTGTCAAAACGTTTTGTAGTTCTTGGCGCTTAGATGCTTTTTCAGCCAACACAAAAGCGGCAACATCTTGAACGGTTGCAAACTTATCATTGAGCTGAATCCGCGCTTGTGTTCCAAACTTGTCTTGATAACGCATACTGGGCATTCCAGCATAAATATACATCACGCGATCTTTTTTATCGAGCTTCTGAACCTGGTCTGCAGCAGGTAAGGTATTTGTCACCATCAAGGAGTTGTCTCTCATTACGGTTGCCACCATAAAAAAGAATAACAACATAAATACGATATCTGGCAACGAGGCAGTTGATATCGCTGGGAGGTCTCCTCCTTTTTTCTTTTTAAACTTTGACATCGTTAATTAGTTTTACTTGGTTCTGCTTCAGAGAGTTTTTGTGGAAACAACAACTTCACTTCACTCAAAAGCGGCTTAAGTCGTTCCTTTTCGGCAATGCTCGTTCTGGGATCATTATAAATTTTATCTGCTTGCACAAAATCAAGCCCCAGGTTGGGGTTTAAACGCTTAAATTCACGATTACGCAATACATTGTATGCAGCTACCAATTCGTTTTGGACAGCGATATAAACTTTATAGTCAGTCTCTCTGTCATTCTTGAGAGAAATCACTGCTTTTTCTGGATTGTCTGAAGAGTCTGGGTTTCGGTCTCCTAGACAATAGGAACATGCCTCTTCCCCTTTTCCGCCTCCATTGTCCAAAAATTTGGCTGCTTCGTTGCGTAACTCGGTAAGCTCGAGTGGTTTTTCCTCAACAAGTAGTTGGTTGAATTTATTGACAACAACTGTAAAAATATTACGCTCTTTAATGATCGGCGGGTCAACAACATCTTCCATTGGGGGTAACTTCCGATTGAGTCCTGAATCAGTTTCAATGGTTGTCGTTACCAAAAAGAAAATGAGGAGTAGGAAGGCAATATCTGCCATAGATCCTGCATTGACTTCGGGTGCTTTTCTTCTTGCCATGCTGTTATTTTTTCAATCGAGCATTGCCAGTGTACAACATCGCACCGACAGCAATAAATACAAGGAAGTAGAATGTGCGAAGCCCCGTTTCTATCCATCTGGAGCCCGCTGCAGACAGCATGTCTCCATCTTTAAGCGGCGTTTCTGTCCCTGTAGAAAACAAAAATGCGACAAGAACAACTGCTGCAAATGCACCAATTGAAATCAACGCTTTTTTGAGTTTCTTTCCGTCAGATGCCAAGTTGCCAAATGAGAAAACCAGTGTTAGTACAACCGTGATTGCCAAAACCAGCAATGCCAAGCTTACCATGGTTGAAACTACCCCATAATCACCTGAAAGGGCATTTAATTTGATGACATCATCTCCCTGACTGAGAATAATGGCTTGTAGAATCAAACCGACTACACCAAGTACAAGAGCAGTATAAGTAAAAATCTTTTGCGTATTCATAAGGATACTATTTTAGGTGTGATCTTACTTTGAGTTGGCAGCCAACATATCCATCAATGTGATCGATGCGTCTTCCATGTCGTTGACAATGCCATCAATTTTAGCAACAATATAGTTGTAGAAAATCTGTAAGATAATCGCAACAATCAAACCAAATACTGTCGTCAAAAGAGCGACCTTGATCCCACCAGCAACAAGTGAAGGTTGCATATCACCAGCAGCTTCAATCTTATCAAATGCTTGAATCATACCAATCACCGTACCCATAAACCCAAGCATGGGAGCAAGTGCAATAAATAATGATATCCAAGAGACGTTTTTCTCGAGTTGCCCCATTTGTACACCTCCGTAAGCGACTACTGCTTTTTCAGCGTTTTCCAAACCTTCAGATGAGCGGTCTAGCCCTTGATAAAAAATAGAAGCAACAGGGCCACTTGTATTGCGACAAACCTCTTTGGCAGCTTCTACACCGCCATTTTTAAGTGCATCTTCAACAGAAGAAGTGAGTTTGGCCGTATTGGTCGTTGAAAGATTGAGGAAAATAATTCGCTCAATCGCAATGGCTAATCCAAGTATAAGACAGAGTAGTACAATGCCCATAAATCCAGGACCTCCTTCAATAAATCGTTTTTTGAGCTCTTGAGTGAACCCTGCAGGTGCAGCCTCTTCAACTTCTGTTTCAGGCATCGGCTCCATGATGACCTCTTCCGCAACGGCTACAGAGTCAACATCAACAGAGTCAACTTGTTCAACAGCAGCTTCTTCAGTGGGGTCTTGTGTGGAATTTGTATTGGCCCACAACATTGGTTGTGCCATAAGGGCACATAAAAATAGTAAGAATGTAAATCGTTTCATGATTGAATAATAGAATTATAGTTATTTATTCGGACGCTAAAGATATAAAAATATGTTAAACAAACTAGCAGAGAGGAAGGGATTCGAACCCTCGATACGCTTTTGGCGTATACACACTTTCCAGGCGTGCGCCTTCGACCACTCGGCCACCTCTCTAAAATTTTAATAACCACCCAAATATGCCACTTATTTGTCAAAATAAAAACTTATGATAAATCAAATAATTGCTGGGCATTTTTTGAAGTGATTCTTGCCATTTCATCGGTAGTAATCCCAAACAATTCCGCCATTCTATTTGCGACAATCGGTAAGAAGGCACTTTCGTTTCGTTTGCCGCGATGTGGGGTGGGTGCCAAATAGGGGGAGTCCGTTTCCAATAGCATTTTTTCGATGGGAAAGTTTGCTAAAAACCGATCGATTTTTCCATTTTTAAAGGTTACCACTCCGCCGATTCCCAAATAAAAATTGAGGTCCAACGCGCGTTGGGCATCCGCTTTGGTGCCCGTAAAACAATGAAATACCCCACGCAATCGGGCATCATTGAACCCTTCTAATACTTCGAAAACAGGTGCAAATGCATCTCGGCAATGAATCACAATGGGCAAGTCTGCCTCTAATGCCCAGTCGATCTGACGGGCGAAGGCCTCTTGCTGCTGACTTTGATAGGTTTTGTCCCAATACAAGTCCAT
>JAKMFI010000027.1 GCA_022425505.1 Flavobacteriaceae bacterium
TCTTTTGAGCTTGAGCGAACTTGTATGCTGCCTTGATGGTAATCCTCAATAATCCTTCGACAAAGAGACAGTCCGAGTCCCCAACCTCTTTTTTTTGTGGTAACCCCTGGCTGGAAGATGCGCTTTACCAATCGCTTTGGAATGCCTTTTCCAGTGTCAATCACATTGATCAGTACCCTGTCTTTTTCTTCCAAAAGGGAAAGTTCAATTTTACCTTCACCCACCACCGCATCAATGGCGTTGTTGAGTAGGTTTTCGACAACCCAGCAATAGAGTTCTTTATTGATTTTCAAATGAATTTCATCTGCACTCGAATAAAATGTAAATGCAATTCCTTGGCTGGCTTTGCCAGCCAGATAATCAAAGACATCGCGGGACGCACGGACAATATCTGTACTCTTCTTAATGGGAAGTGATCCGATTTTTGAAAACCGGTTTGTAATGGTTTCCAATCGTTTGAGGTCAGCTTCCATAGGCATTGTGATAGTGTCTTCTACCCCTTTGGTTTTTAACATGGAAACCCATCCCATTAAGGAGGATAAGGGTGTGCCAAGTTGATGGGCAGTCTCTTTGGCCATGCCGGTCCAAAGTTTGTTTTGTACAGCGATTTGTGCGGTGCGTAAATAAAAGAAGACAAGGCCACTGATCGTCAGCAAAAGCAACAATAATGCACCAGGGTAGAGTTTTAGTTTTTCGAGTATGGTCGACTGTCCATAGTACATGCGTTGATTGACCGCATTTTCAAAGACAATCTCGATTGGATCGTTTTGTTTTTTTAGATCTTTGAGTGTGTTTTTGAGCAGTTAAGAATCTTTGAGTAGTGCGCGTTGCGGATCGATATTATTAAAAGAAACGATGTTGTCGTATTCATCAACAACAATCATTGGAATACTGTTTTCGCTTGTCAGGACTTCAAATATGAGTGGGTCAACATCGTCATTGAGGTCAATGTCTTTCACAAACTGCTTTTGAGCGAGTGCCCAAACTTCCATGCGCTGACGTTCATCGATTTCGGTTTGTTTGACAGCTGAAAAAGACTCCAAAGGATAAAGTCAACCGTTGCAGTTAATAAGACAAGGATTGCCATGCGACCCTTTGATTTCCAGTCAAAAACAGATGTTTGCATTTGTCAATTAAGATAATTGATTTTAACCAATGTTTTCAAATACAAAATATGTAGATTTGTGAGAGTTGAATCACATTTTATGGAAGTTTTAGGACGCATCAAACATATATACGAAACCAAAGAATACGGAAGCAATGGTTTTCGAAAACGCGAGCTTGTTGTCACCACAGAAGAACAGTACCCCCAACATATTATATTAGAATTCGTACAAGACAAATGCGATTTGCTCAATTCCTTTTCGGAGAACGATCGTGTTAAAATTGGGATTAATATCCGTGGGCGTGAATGGCAAAGTCCACAGGGTGAGACCAAATTTTTTAATTCCATTCAAGGATGGCGGATTGATTCTCTAGAGCAATCTGGTACGCCAGAGCCATCACCACCTCCGTTCGATCCTGCTGAAAATACCACCACCGAGGCACCAGACGACTTGCCTTTTTAGAAAGGTCCAAATATGTATCGCTTAACCGATGCTTTATTGTTTCCCTCTCCCGAACAGGCTTCTGCTGAGGGTATCGTTGCTGTGGGGGGAGACTTACAACCCGAGCGGGTAATGCTCGCTTACCGAAAAGGGATTTTTCCATGGTTTGAGTCAGATGATTTTCTACTTTGGTGGAGTCCAGATCCACGTATGGTATTGTTTCCCGACCAGCTTAAAATTTCCAAAAGCATGCGAACCGTTTTACGTAAAAAGCAGTTTGAGGTGACCTTTAATAAGTCATTTGATCAAGTTGTAGAGGCCTGTGCCAAAGTCAAGCGGTTTGGCCAAAATGGCACTTGGATTACCCCTGGGCTCATGGAGGTATATTCGACTTTACACACCCAAGGCTATGCCCACTCTGTAGAGGTCTGGGAAGAAGGGTCTCTTGTCGGTGGGCTATATGGAATTGACTTGGGGACGATATTCTGTGGTGAGAGTATGTTTTCCAAATCCAGTAACGCCAGCAAGGTCGCTCTTATCTTTCTGGTGAAAGAGCTCAAAAAAAACAAATACGAATTGATTGATTGTCAGGTCCCCACGCAACACCTAGCAAGTATGGGTGCAGAGCCAATTTCAAGAACCAAATTCTTGACCTTTTTGTCCTAGGTTTTTGACTTCTTCATAACGAAAGCAGCTCACCAAATGGTCATTCACCATGCCCGTTGCTTGCAGATGTGCATAAACGATTGTGCTCCCAACAAATTTAAATCCATGATTTTTGAGAGAGAAGCTGATATGATCTGAAAGCGCTGTTTTTGCTGGGACTTCATCCAAAGAACGATAAGAATTTTGAATGGGCTTATGGTCAACAAAAGACCACATATATTGCGCAAAAGAGTGGTAGGATTGCTGGATCTTCAAAAAAGCTTGTGCGTTGTTTATCGCAGCTTTAATTTTGAGACGGTTGCGAATGATCCCCTGATCTTGGCATAGAGCATCAATTTTTTCTGCTTTATACCCAGCGATTTTATGTACATCAAAGTTATCAAAGGCGACACGAAAATTCTCTCGTTTTCGGAGAACGGTTAACCAGCTCAGTCCTGCTTGAAACGTCTCCAAAAGAAGTGTTTCAAACAGCTTAATGTCATCGTAAATGGGTACGCCCCATTCGGTATCGTGATAGTGTTGGTAGTCAAGATGGGCTGCACACCAAGGACATCGATTTTTGTTCATGACAAAGCTTTGAGATTTCTCTCAAAGTTATCAATTGACAACGAATCAGCAAGAGTATAGTTTCCAATAGCCGTACGGCACAAGCTTTTAAGATATCCGCCAACCCCAAGCGCTTCTCCAAAGTCGTTGGCAATCGATCGAATATAGGTGCCTTTACCACAACGGATGCGAAACGCCACATCTGGCAAATTGATTTTGGTAATTTCAAATTCGTGTACAATGACCTCTCGACTTGGAATGGTAACTTGCTCTCCTGCTCGCGCATGTTCGTATAGGCGTTTGCCTTTTTGTTTAATTGCAGAAAAAATAGGAGGTTTTTGTTGAATGCGTCCTAAAAACTGTTTTTTGGTAATCTTCAATTGCTGTGCTGTTAGTGAAGAAGGATCAGCGTGTGGAATGACTTCTGTTTCTAAGTCATAAGAAGGGGTTGTTGCGCCAAGACAAATGGTGCCTGTATAGGTTTTATCGGCTCCCATAAGATCTTGAATTTGTTTGGTTTTTTTACCGGTGCAAATCAGTAAAAGTCCTGTAGCTAGTGGGTCTAAAGTCCCGGCATGTCCGACTTTTATTTTTTTAATATCGTATTGTTTTCGAATGAGCCAATGGATTTTGTTGACCACTTGAAACGACGTCCATTCCAAGGGCTTATCGACAAGAAGGACTTGACCGTTCTGAAAGTCATCTAGGGTATACATCACACAAGAGAGGTCACTAAGGCAATCGTTCCAACCAGAGCGCAATAGTATGCAAAATAGCGCAATTGAGATCGTTTTACCAATGCAATCATCCATCGGCAAGCGAGATATCCACTAAAAAAAGCAGCCACAAAGCCAGCGAGAATTGGTGTGAGATTGAGAACCTCCTGCTCAAGCCCACCATCAATGATTTTTTTGGCCATACTGCCAAAAATGAGTGGCACTACCATTAAAAAGGAAAAGCGAGCTGCTCGATCTCTAGCTACACCTAAAAGTAAACTGATGGCAATCGTGGCACCACTTCGAGAGATTCCTGGAAGAATGGCAAAGGTCTGAGCAATTCCGATCCACCAAGCGTTTGATAGGGATACGTTTGCGCGATTTTGAGTGGGCTTGTCGGCAATGTAAAGTAGCCCTGCAGTAATCCATAACATGAGCCCAACCAAGAGCGTATTGCCAAAAAACTGACTGCTTATGGTGTCTTCAAAAAAGAATCCGATTAGTGCAGCAGGGATCATAGACAACACAATTCGAAGACTAAATTGGGCGGACTCATTGTTGGTAAATTGAAACAAACCACGCACAATTGACCAAACATCGGCACGAAATACAACAAGGGTAGCTAAAGCAGTCGCTCCGTGTACCACGATCGTAAACAGTAGATTTCCCTCTGCATTGTTTTGATTGCCAAATAGGGCTTGTGCCAATTCCAAATGTCCACTCGATGAAACGGGCAAAAATTCGGTAAGCCCTTGGATAATCCCGAGGATAATCGCTTCGACTACGGACATGCCTATGACTTTTTCGGGTTGTTAAAGGAACGCAAAATCGCTGCAATCTCAATCCCAAATCCAATAAGAACTAGGGCAGGAGCAAGTCGAATTCGTTGAAAATTAAAAATGTCGGGATTAAATATATTTGGGTCGTCACTGCCTCCTCCAACCATAAGGATAAAACCCAAAGCGATGACAACAAAGCCAATCAGCATAAGCTTGTAGTTGGCTTTTGAAAAAATAAATTCTTTTTTGCCTTTCATAACTAATACAGAGATTGGGTTTTGAGTTTTAAATATCGTTGTGTTGCCCAACGCGCACTGATTGAACTAATGAGCATAGACAACAAAAATACGCCGATAAAGCTGAGAAGCAAAGTTTGGGGATTCATCAACAAATCGATTCCAGGGAGGTAGGTCTGTGCATTGATGACCAGAGCCCAAACACCAAGACAAGCAATCAAAGCGCTAATCATGCCCAAAAGCAGATAGGTGCGGATAAAGGGTCCGCGGATAAAGCGTTTGCGCGCACCCACCAGTTGCATGGTTTTGATGATCATCCGTTTGGCATAAATGGACAAGCGAATGGAGTTGTTGATAAGTATAATGGAGAGGACCAAAAAAAAGAGACAACAGGCCAACAGCAGGAGTCTGACTCTCTCTATATTTTCATTTAGTAAATTGACCAAAGGCCGATCAAACACCAACTCGCTGACAAAGGGCTTTTCAGCTAAAAAAGCACTGATACTGTCTACTCGATGCGTGGTAACATAGTCGCCTTTGAGTCGAAGGTCGATTGCATCTTTCAGCGGATTATAACCCAAAAAATCCATAAAATCCTCTCCGATATCTGCACTGTGTTCTGTCGCTGCCTGTTCCTTGGAAATATAGGCAACTGACCTTGTGAAAGCCGCAAGTTTTAGCATGGTTTCCAACTGGTCCACTTCCACTTCTTTTGCGTTATCTTCGATAAAAATGGTGAGGACAACTTGCTCTTTTATATGTTGAGATACCTGTCGTGCATTGAGGACTAGTAAGCTTAAAACCCCAACAACAAACAAAATCAAACTCACACTAAAAACGATTCCAAAATAGGAGCGAACTACCCGTCTGCGTTGATAGCGGTGCGTTGGTTTTGACATGATGGGTTAAAAGTACAAAAACGAATGGATAGTCAGAACATGCTTCATGCATTTTCATGGCATAAATTTGGTATTTTTGCCACACAAGACTAGACAATGGCATATCCATTTCGATCAATTGAAAACAAGTGGCAATCTTTTTGGGCAACACACCACACATTTTCCCCAAACTTTCCCTCCACAAAACCCAAGTATTATGTCTTGGATATGTTCCCTTACCCATCTGGAGCGGGTCTTCATGTCGGTCACCCTTTGGGCTATATTGCCAGCGATGTTGTCGCTCGTTTCAAAAGGCATAAAGGGTTTAATGTGTTGCATCCACAGGGATATGATTCTTTTGGATTGCCAGCCGAACAGTACGCCATTCAAACAGGGCAGCACCCAGCCAAAACGACAGAAACCAATATCAATCGCTATAGAGAACAACTCGATCGAATCGGGTTTTCTTTTGACTGGAGTAGAGAATTTCGAACCTCAGACCCTTCGTATTATCGCTGGACACAATGGATTTTTA
>JAKMFI010000046.1 GCA_022425505.1 Flavobacteriaceae bacterium
GCTGAACAATATGTTCTTTCAGACCCCAATGATAAAAGTGAATACCAGTCTGCTCAACTCTACAACGACAACACGATCAACATCTGTATGGAGAGTTCCTTTACTTTTTTTGACAAGGTAGTTGAAGAAGTGGCAGCGATGTACCGAGAAGCAAAAATTCCATTTAAACAGTTTGGAATCGGAGCTGACGAATTGCCTTATGGGGTTTGGGAAAGGTCTTCAATTTGTCTCAATTCTGTGAATGGTAATTCGGGAAGTCTTGACTTGGAAAGTTTGTATAATAGCGCTCTTTTGCGCCTAAAAGAAACTGTCGAAAGGCATGGTGCGATCATGTCTGGGTGGGAAGATTTTTTACTCGTGCATTCCAAAAACAGTCAAAGTGAAACCAAATTAAAAGAAGAGCGATTTAATTATGAGGTCATTCCGTACTCATGGAATAACACTTGGCGCGGGGGTCGAGAAGATATGATATACAAACTTGCAAATGCAGGCTTTAAAACGGTTATGAGTAATTCCTCTGCCTTCTATTTTGATATGGCTAACGACAACGATATGGACGCTTTTGGACTAAGCTGGTCTGGATATGTGGACTATTTTGACACTTGGGCGATTGACCCGCAAGATATTTTTGCCAACTCCGTATTAAATCAAAAACACAATATTGAAGCTGGTTATATATCAAAAACCACCAAACTTAATCCCAACAAACGTGACAATCTTATAGGTATACAGAGTCAGCTGTGGACAGAAACGGTAACAAATGATAAGATTTTAAATCAAATGTTAGTCCCCAACCTGATTGTTTTCGCTGAAAGGGCATGGGCAAAACAACCCGATTGGATTTTGTATTCAACACCCAAACAAGAACATAAGATGATGAAAGACTGGAATCGTTTTCTAAACGTATTGGGAAAGCGCACATTACGAATACTCAATCATCAATTCCCAAAATTCATGTATGATTTACCTAAACCAGGCGGAATTATTAAGAACGATTCCCTATATGTTCGTAGCCCGTACCCTGGACTACAAGTTCGCTACTCCCTTGATGGATCGGTTCCAAATCATAATTCAAAAATCTATCAGCACCCTATACTTGTCGACTTTGACGAAGTTGTTGTCCTTCGCAGTTTTGACGCGCAACTGAATGGGGGAAAACCTATCTCTGTTTCAATCGAGTAAACCAGCACTAGTCAACAATAGCTTGATAAACCAATGCTTTCAATTTTTGATGATCATCTAAAGTGATGGGAACGACTTGTGTGAAATACACAACCAATAAATTCTCCTCAGGGTTCACAAAATAATTGCTGTGGTATGCCCCACCCCATCCATATTCACCAACGCTACCAAGAACGCCGCGGTCTCCAAGATTATTGGTGATCGAAAATCCAAGTCCAAAGCCAGTTCCCCAGTCCCAAGGAAAACGAACGCCTTTATAGTGATCTCCGTTCATTTGGTCGGCAATCATTAACTCCACAGACTTTCTCGATAAAATACGATTGTCATTGTAAATTCCGCCATTGAGAAGCATTTGTAAAAATCTGGCATAATCGTCGGAAGTACTGAGTAAGCCCGCGCCCCCAGAGAAGCTTTTACGTGGACCAACGACATAGTGCCCTTGCGATTCTTCCTCACCGTCATCGTCAGCTCGTACGAGTTTATTATCTTCTTGACTATAAACAACGCTTAATCGTGACATCTTTTCGTTTGGCAAATAAAAGTGGGTGTCAACCATCCCGAGAGGATCAAGGATTCTCTCTTTTAGAAAAACGTCTAGAGACTTCCCAGAAACCACCTCGATTACTGCTCCTAAAATATCAGTATTATATCCATATACAAATGCCTCTCCAGGGTGTGCATCCATTGGTAGTTTTGCCATATCTCGTACCGATTCTAGTATGCTTTCCTGTTTATGAGCAAAATACCATCCTTGTAGATCAGCCTTTTCCCATTGATGTGCTGCTAGGCCAAATCCGTAACCAACCCCAGCTGTGTGCGTCAGTAAATCTCGAATTCGAATTGATCTTTTTGCCTTTACGACTCGGTATCCTTTTCCTTTTGGCTCAGCAACTTTTGTGTTTTTAAATTCTGGAATATGAGTAGCCAAAGAATCGGATAATAACAATTTACCCTCTTCTTGAAGAATCATGATTCCCACACTGACCAATGCCTTGGTTTGTGATGCAATCCTAAATATTTTGTCGTTGGTCATGGGAACCTTGTTTTCCATATCACTAAAACCAAAGGATTTGTGGTACACAATTTTCCCATTTCTAGCAACTAATATGACAGATCCAGGTAATTGTTGAGAATCAATATAATTCGTAAAAACGTTGTCAATATTTGAAAGACGCTCTGAAGACATTCCGTTATTTTCAGGATGATCTGGCATAAGTTGTTGTCCATAGCCAAGGAAGCACCATGGAAGTAAGGCGAAAAATAGATAGAAGCGAAGTTGATTTGTATACATCATAAGTTTTTAAATAGGATTTTTACAAGTTGTTTTTGTTGTAAAATGACGATTGTTTGGATTTTAGCAATTTAATAAATTAAGAATTGAAATTTAAATCGAAAAATAATTTATCCATTGTAATTTAAAGTTGCAGTCAAAATGCAGCAATTGTTTATTGATCAGATTTACAACATATTCATAACTTTAAAGTTGCCAAATACACAATCTTTAACTATAAATTATGAATCGAAGACGTTTTTTGATTAACAATTCAAAATTAGCGATTGGCGTTTCGCTGATTCCCACTGCTGGTTTTTCAATTTATGACAAAGCCAATTTCACAAAATTTATTTCCAATAGACCCCCTAAAGATGAGAGGACATTCAAAAGTGACGCTGTTGAAGAGCTCATTAACGAGGTAAAAAGTTCAATCGGAAATCCAGAACTTGCTTGGATGTTTGAAAATTGTTACCCGAATACTTTGGATACGACTGTAGATTATGAAGTGATTGACGGTAAGCCTGATTCTTTTGTAATTACTGGAGACATTGATGCCATGTGGTTAAGAGATTCTACGGCTCAAGTCTGGCCATACATGCCATTGATCAATAAAGATCCAAAAATTAAAAATCTCATATTAGGATTGATAAATCGACAAGTTAAGTGTGTGTTGACTGACCCATATGCAAATGCATTTTTTAAGGACTTGACTCGAATTTCAAAGTGGTCAAGTGATATTCCTACGCCAAAACCTGGAGTACATGAGCGAAAATGGGAAATAGACTCTCTTTGCTATTTTATTAGACTCTCTTATCACTACTACAAAATATCTGGAGATAAAAGTTTTATGGACAGTGACTGGGATAAGGCAGTTAAGCTTGTTGTTGAGACCTTTAGAACTGAGCAGCGCGAAAATGGCACTTCACCTTATTCATTTTCTAGAGAACATTCGATGACAGTTGGTCTAGCTCAATTTTATGGTAAGGGAGCACCAACAAAATATACTGGATTAATTCATTCCATTTTCCGTCCATCAGATGATGGAACACTCCTTCCTTATCTGATACCCTCAAATATCTTTGCATATGTATCTCTAGCTCAACTTTCTGAATTATACAATATTGACAATAAAGATGTTGATTTCTCAAAAGAATGTATGTCATTTTCAACTCAGGTCAAATCAGCTGTAAAAAAATATGCCATTAAAGAACATCAAGATTTTGGGGAAATATATGCTTATGAAGTTGATGGTTTTGGAAATGCTTTATTTATGGATGACGCTAATGTCCCTTCATTGATGTCATTGGCATACATTGGGGGTCATTCTGCTAAAGACGCCATTTATAAAAACACAAGGAAATTTTTACTCAGCGATAGTAATCCTTGGTTCCTTAAGGGTAAAGCAGCAGAAGGGCAGTCAAGCCCACACACAGGAAGGGAAAACATATGGCCAATGGGAATTATTCTTCGCGGTATTACTTCAGAAGATGAGAATGAAATCAAAAAGTGTTTAAACATGCTTAAGGAAACTCATGCAGATACTGGCTTTATGCACGAGTCTTTTCATAAAGATGACCCATTTGATTTTAGTCGTTCATGGTTTGCATGGGCCAACACCCTATTTGGAGAATTCGTTATCAAAGTATATCATGAACGACCTTGGATTTTAAAAAATAATATTTCTTAAATGTTATGGTTGTGGTCTCTAGACAGTTGTTGAATAGGCATGCTGCATCAAAAGCACCTCATTGAAACCAACGATAAAAAGTTTTATGACTTTGCTGGTAGCGACATTGGTCGACATAAACTTAAAACTATTTTTAAACTTAAATCATGAAACCCCTAATCGCGTTATTTATCATATTTAGTTTGTTTGCTTGTCAGACGAGCTCTAACAACAAAAAAGAAACAAAAGCATTCAATGAATGGGTCTCCCTTTTCAATGGTGAGTCTTTTGACGGTTGGCATTTGTACAACGGAGGTAGCCCAGAGGGAGCTTGGTCCATTGAAGACCAAGCCATGAAATTTTCACAAGAAAATAAACAAGCTGGCGATGGGAGTTCCAATCTAGTCTCCGATAGATCTTTCTCAAGCTTTGAACTTTCATTGGAGTGGAAAATTTCAAAAGCTGGAAACAGTGGTATTTTTTGGGGCATAGTCGAATCACCCGATTTTTCAGAGCCCTATTACACAGGGCCAGAAATTCAAGTTCTGGATATGGGCAATCCCAAATACGATCCAGCAGCCGATAAAGAAAAAGAATACTACGAAGCGGGAGCGCTATATGATCTCGCCAGACCATCTGAACAAGTGGCGAAACCAGCAGGTATATGGAACCATGTTGTGTTGCATATCAATCACGGAAAAAATCAGGGTCATGTCTTACTCAACGACGTTAAAATTGTGGAGTTTCCCGTTCATGGTGATGCTTGGAGTCAAATGGTAGAAGGTTCTAAGTTTAAAAATTGGGAAAATTTTGGTGTGTCAAGAATTGGCAAAATTGGTTTGCAAGAACATGGAAATACCGTTTGGTATCGAAATATCAAAATCAAAGAATTATTTTAATTAATGAACAAATTGATCTTATTAACCACATTACAGCTGATTTCGTGTGGGAACGATTTATCACCAATGAAAAGGTTTGCCTAGGGACTAAAAAGTACACCACTTTCGTGTATGAAGGTCAATCCGTGGTCCAAATCAATTAACCAGAAAGTCTATTTTAAATGATAAATTGAAATAATCCCATACACTTCATTAAATTCCAAGTACATATAATATTAAAATAACAATCAATTCCTTTCATTAAGCTAATTTTGAATTATTAATGAATTCAATTGTTGCAGAGTTTATCGGTACATTTACTATGATGTCGTTGGGATTGGGTGTTGTTGCCAATCTCAACTTGAAAAATACCTATGCAAATAATGAGGGAAGCAAATGGATGCTACTGACTTCGGCATGGGGATTTGCAGTTTTTTTTGGCGTAATCGTAGCTGGTCAGTTTAGCGGTGCTCACCTCAACCCTGCTGTTACTCTGGGTATGGCGATGTCAAATAAATTTGCTTGGTCTTTAGTACCCATCTATATTATTACTCAAATTCTTGGATCTATTTTTGCCTCCGCTGTCGTTTATGTTTTCTATATCGATCACATAAAAGCAACAGAAAATGAAATCACCATCAAAAAATGTTTCTCTACAACTCCCGCAATCAGAAACTTTAAAAACAACTTTTTTAGTGAATTTGTTGCTAGTTTTTTTCTAGTGTTTTTGATTTTTTTTATTGCCAAGCCCACTATAAAAATTGAAGGGATCGAAACCTTACAATATGGAATAGGGTCTATGGAATCACTCCCTGTCGGGATATT
>JAKMFI010000041.1 GCA_022425505.1 Flavobacteriaceae bacterium
ATGGGTCATGCAGGTGCGATTGTTGGTGGGGCAGAGGACACTGCAGAAGCCAAAAAGCAAATCATGTCAGAATGTGGGATTCACGTTGTGGACTCTCCAGCTGAAATCGGAAAAAAAGTAGCTCAAATCCTAAACTAAATCAATGAAATTACTCCAAAACAAGACTGTTTTAATCACTGGGGCAAGTCGTGGCATCGGAAAAGGGATCGCAACTGTTTTTGCGGAGCATGGTGCAAACGTGGTGTTTACCTATAGCTCTTCTGTCGATGCTGCCAATGCACTCGAAACAGAACTACAAGCAATCGGTGTACAAGCCAAAGGATACCAATCCAATGCCGCAGACTTTGAACAAGCCCAAGAGCTTGTCGAAAACGTCCTCGCAGACTTCAACACGATTGATGTGTTGATCAACAATGCGGGAATCACCAAGGACAATCTGCTGATGCGTATCTCAGAAGAGGATTTTGACAAGGTGATTGAAGTCAATTTGAAATCTGTCTTTAACCTTACCAAAGCCGTGCAGCGCACGATGTTAAAACAGCGACATGGCAGCATCATCAATATGAGCTCTGTTGTTGGGGTAAAGGGGAACGCTGGACAATCAAATTACGCAGCATCCAAAGCGGGAATTATTGGCTTTTCGAAGTCTGTTGCCCTTGAACTTGGATCGCGAAACATCCGTTGCAATGTGATTGCTCCGGGCTTTATCGAAACGGAAATGACTGCAAAACTTTCAGAAGAAGTTGTCGCAGGATGGCGTGCTGGAATTCCGCTCAAGCGGGGTGGAACGCCAAATGACGTAGCCAATGCATGTGTATTTTTGGCTTCGGACTTGTCGAGTTACATCACTGGACAGGTAATAAATTTAGATGGAGGAATGCTTACTTAACTTTTTTAATATATGTCAATGAATAATTTACCTAAACTCGGACTACCAATCACTGTATTACTTTTTGTTGCACTCATTATCCTTTTTCGCTCTGCTGTAAATATCGGCTATGGAGAGGCAGGGGTTGTTTGGAAGCGATTTGGTGGGGGGACCGTAACTGACAAGCCCGCTTTAGCAGAGGGTTTTCATATTATCGCACCTTGGAACAAGGTGTATATTTATAACATCAAGCAACAGGAAGAATTTGAAAGCGGTATGCGCGTTTTATCTTCTAATGGGCTTGAAATATCTTTAGATGTTTCTGTACTATATCAACCAATTATCGAAGACCTAGGGTTCTTACATAGAACAAAAGGTGAGGATTACCTCAATATTGTGATCGTTCCAGAGATCCGAGCAGTTGCTCGTTCGGTCATTGGACGTTATACACCAGAACAGTTGTATTCAACTAAGCGGGACGCGATTCAAAACGAAATCTTTGAAGAAACCAAAAAGAAAGTAGAGCCACAACATGTACAAATCAATTCGGTATTGGTACGTGACGTGACCCTACCGCCTTCAATCAAAGAAGCGATTCAACGTAAACTCACCCAGGAGCAAGAAGCACTGGAATACGAGTTCCGCTTGGAAAAGGCAAAGCAAGAAGCCGAGAAAGTACGGATTGAAGCAGAAGGTAAAGCACTCGCAAACCGTATTCTAAATGCTTCCCTAACCCGAAATATCCTTCTTGAAAAGGGGATAGAAGCAACCCTGCAATTGTCAGAATCGACCAATGCGAAAGTGATTGTGATCGGAAGTGGAGAAGATGGTTTACCCATAATTTTGGGCAATCAGTAGGTTTTTTTCAAAATTTTGTTTGATATTTGCAATCGAAATGAAAAAACACACACATATCCATCACTTATTTGCCTTGTCTCAGACGAGTTGAGTTGGATATGATATAACTTATTCAAAACCCGTTTGAGATTCAAGCGGGTTTTTTTTTGTTTGTATAAATTGAAATCGTGAAAAAAAAGTTACACATCGCCGTTCAAAAGTCAGGAAGACTACATGATGAATCATTGAAACTCCTCAATGACTGTGGAATTTCTATCGATAACGGAAAGGATCAGTTAAAAGCCGTCGCACGTAATTTCCCTATGGAAATTTTTTATCTGCGCAATGGGGATATCCCTCAATATCTCCGTGACGGAGTCGTTGATATTGCGATCATCGGCGAAAATCT
>JAKMFI010000060.1 GCA_022425505.1 Flavobacteriaceae bacterium
TGAAAGCATATAAGCACGAAACCCACCACAAGATGAGATTTCTTTTAAGGGTCGTAGGAGATGACTACGTTGATAGGTCACAGGTGTAAAGGCAGTAATGTCATAGCCGAGTGATACTAATTACCCATAGACCTACTGTAACCGTTTCTTTTTTATAGGTTGTTACAACTGCTATTTTTATTTGTATATTACTCAATATGATCGTATTGCACGGACGGTGTCCCCAATGACACCCCCGTGATTCGAAATCTTGACCAACCCCAAGATTTCGGACAACGATAAGGTGGCTATTGCATTGGGGCTCACCTCTTCCCATCCCGAACAGAGAAGTTAAGCCCAATAGCGCAGATGGTACTGCCATTGGTGGGAGAGTATGTCGCCGCCTTCTTCGAACCCCTTTACTTTTGTAAAGGGGTTTTTTTATTTCTAAGCTGTTTTACTTTAGCTAAATCTCAAAAAGATATTGAAATTTAAAATACAATTGACTGCTGTCAATGTCGAGATTGTCAGCAATTTCACCTTCTCCATATCCCTGACTGCCACCAACAAATAATACGGTGAACGGATTTGGGTTCCATTTCAATAGGGGTTGAATAAACAAGGTGTCATCAAATTCATTGTATTCGCTCACGAGACGAAACGACAAGTCTTTATTAAATTGATAGTTTGTAATGAATCGTGCAATATATCCTTTGTAGAATAAACTGTTGTCCTCTTTTGATCGCATTTGTGAATAACGAATCGACTGACCAATTCTCAGCTTTGGTGTGAGTTGAAAACTGTTAAACGAACCGATAAAAAACTGTTTGCCAACCGCTGGATTTTCTTCATCATACCGCAATTGATCCCCAATGGATAAAAATGACCGCAAACGAATAGCCTCACTTGGACTGTAACCGTTATACATACTGTATTGCATCATATCTTGCCCGACGAATCCTTCGTACTCTTCTTCCAGTATACGGACAATGTTCAATTGACTCTCCCAATTTCCTTTCCATACGATATTGGCGTTACTAAATAGGTCAACATATTTAGGTGTTCCTTCGTAATTATAGCTTAATTCCGAACCCAAATTCACTCTGAATTGCTGAATAGGTGCATTTTTACTTTTTGGATATGCCACATACTGCTGAACAAACTCTGCGTTTCGAAGGTTGTTTTGCGTGACAAAACCTAAGGGCGTTTCAAAATTAGGACTATACTGAGCGTAGTAAAAAAAAAGTGTTCCAGTGTTTTGTTGTTCGATCCAAGGAAACGAACAATCCGTCTCCATTTTTTGATTCACCATCTAGCGCTACTGTTTTTTTTCCTTGTATGTCATTACTCTCAATCCAGTTTTGTATGGGCTCCTCAACAGATGAAAAGTTCCATTCTACATTCAAAGAATACTGGTCCGCGATACGCACTCTGCTGTTTATTCCCATGAGTTGGCCGTGACCACCGCCATGAAAAAATCGATTTGTCGACAAAAACCCTAGATGTGAGCCCCCTTCGAATGTGCGCTGATAGCTAAGTATATTTGCCCAAGCCTCGTTTCCCTCACCGGAATAAGATTGATTTTCTCCAGCGATGAGGTAGGGTGCATTTTCGTCATATGCAGTCAACCAATATAATCGTTGATTTTTCCCCTGATGAATGAGCTTTGTTGATGCGATCGGATTGTTGATACTTCTGGTATATACTGCCTCCTGATTGGAGTTGATGATGTCATTCCCTTCATTGAAGTATGGTCGCTTTTCAGGAAAAAATAATGCAAAGGTGTTGTTTGCGTCGATTTGTGATACGTCGGCTTCAATCTGAGAAAAGTCAGGATTAAGGGTCAATTCTAAGGTCGTATTACTTGACAAGTCAAAAAGCCCACTGAGTCCGATTGTACCTTTTGTTTTTTGTTGTTGAAAGTCACCATTTTCCCGATAGCCAGCTTGTCCCAAAAACACATAGGGTAAAAGATTTATTCTTTTATTTGAGGTGACGTTATGCAGTGTAACCCGATCTGGGGTTTGGCAAACCACACATGGATTTGAGCGATCATAAGCAAAGTTGATCATCTGTATTCTTGTGTTATTTGCATAACCCGAACGTCCAAACACCACAGCCCATTCCAAGGTTTCAGCAGGTGTGAATTGAAGTCCACTTATCGGAATTTTAAATTCTACATGATAAGCGTTATCGTGTTTGGAGGCCTTGGTTTAATAGAACAGATTGTATTCATCATTGTTGCCGTTGGGTATAATTTTTAAATCAAACTGACTTCCATCTGGATTTGAACCAAGGACAATCATGTTTCGACCATCTCCATAGGTGTCGATTCCGATAGCGACATTATCATCACCACCGATTTGGTCTCGACTTCGGATGGAAGATCGAAGCTCATTCATATTTGCAAACGCGATAAACCCAACAAATAAATCATTACCTACTTGATGAACAAATACTTCTGTTTTGTAATGGGCTGGACCATTGTGGGATGGAAAACTGTTGTGCGTCTTGCCACTCTTCAGCGGAGACTATACCATCAAATACAGGTTGTTGGGCTATAACAAAAAAACTACAAAGGGGAAGTAAGATTTTGAACATTATGGGGCTTTT
>JAKMFI010000138.1 GCA_022425505.1 Flavobacteriaceae bacterium
TATGCAGACCCCTATTTTGACGCCAATGCAGCCGATGCGTCCCTACAACGGATTATCGCTGAACTCGATGACAATCAACGAGAAGTGTTTTGTATGAAATATTATGACGAACTCAAGTTTTCCGAAATTGCCCAAATTACCAATCAAAATGAAAATTCGGTCAAAACCCTCTTTTATAAAGCAAAAGAAATCCTGTCTAATCAAATTGTTTTATCATGAGTCGAAAAACAAATTCCCATCAAAAACTGGGCTTTAACGTCCCTAAAAACTATTTTACAACCTCCAAAGCGCAAATCCTCGACGCAATCCAAAACGAGAAAAGCACCGCTACTCCAGTATTGCATATCAAACCGTGGGTGCTACAATTGGCTGCCGTGTTTGTTCTCGCATTGGCAACCACTTGGTTTTTGCGCCAAAGCAATGACGAACTCAACAACTTTGATGCCCTCCTGCTCGACTCACTCGCCATTGAAGACGATGATTTTGAAGATTGGTACGAAGAAAATTACGTGTTAAATGACATCGACTAAAACTTTTTGACAAAACAACGGTCTAAATGATAGAATCAAAACTTAAAATAATATGAAATCCTTACAATCCCTATTCCTTATCATCGCATTTATATTCAGTGGAATGACCTTCGCACAGGATGTCGATGATGCTCAACAAGTACAAAGAAACGGCAATAAAGGCATGGAAAAAATCCTGACGCCTGACCAACTTGCCTTGTTGCAAGAACAAAACGACTTGGTCAAAAGCCAACGCGAGGCCTTTAAAAACTCCTTGTCAGACGACCAACTGGCCATTCTTGACAACCAAGACCTCAATCGAAAGGAAAGACGCGAAGCCCTTCGCGCCACCTTTACCCAAAACCAGCTCGATCTGTTGGACACCCATAAAGCCAATGTCCAAGCCCTAAAGGATTCTTTCCGAGAGTCGCTAACCGATGAGCAAAAGCAAAAACTCAGAAAACGCAGACAACGACTGAAAGAGAAAAAGCAGCAGCTCAACCAAAAAAAGCGGCAAATCAAAAAGAAAATTAAGAAAAAGAAAAACGCTAGAAATTAAATCCTTTTTTCTCCAAAAATAAAAGCACCTTCTGGGTGCTTTTTTTTTATATTTACCTATGCGCCTTTTTTCTTTTTTCATTCTAGTTTTCTGTTGGTCTTCGCTGTCCTTTGCACAAAACCCAGAATCTGAAGAACCTTCAGACATCGACGAACTGCTCGATGAACTTTTTGTTGTCGATACCCTTGCTCTTCTACAGGCCTACGACGACCTCAAGGGCGGGTTTTTATACGCCTCCATCAGCTTTGACGAACAGGCCTATTTTTCTGGACGGGATTTTGAAATTGACCAATTTGGACTCGCTCCGAGTTTGACCTATCTCAGCAGTGGTGGCACCTATCTATTTGCTGGTGGGTCCTATTACAGTGAGCTCGACCCCGCATGGGATTTGTTTGCCCTTGGTGCTGGACAATTTTGGTCACTCGGAACAGAAAAACAATGGTCGATTAGTGCAAGCTATACCCACTCTTTTCTCGGTGAAGACAGTGAAGGACTCAACACCCATCGGCTGTCGTCGAGTGTGAGTTATAAGCTCGACCCCCTACAACTCAATGTCGCAGGGGGATATCTCTTTGGTGCCGAACCAAGCTACTATCTCACCACCTCGATTACCTATGAAACAACCCTCGCCCAAATTGGGGCTTTTGAACTCACTTTTGAACCCAATCTGTATCTGCTGTTTAGCCAGCAAAACATCATCGAACAAGTATCCTTCTTTCAGATTACGGAGTCAACCGTATTTGATCGGGTCAATAGCCAACTCGAACTGCCACTCACCCTCGACAACAATACCTTGGATATCACCCTGAGCTATACCCGCAACTTCCCCAACAATCTTTTTGAAGATGAAGACCTCTCCTCTTCTGGCTATGTTTCCATCAGTTTGGGCTGGTTGATTCCCCTCTAAATCCGCATTACTCTTTGTTGGTTTATGTATCTTCGTTTGATAAACACCCACTATGAGCCACCCAAACATCGACGAACTCCTTGCCAAACTACCAGGCAGTTTGACTGCTCACGAGGCACAAAGCCGCTTTTCACACATTTGGAAAACCGATGAACCCCTTCAATGCAGAGGCGTTTGCTTTCCCAAAACCACCCAAGACGTTTCCACCATTATGAAATGGTGCCACAAAAACCAACAAGAAGTGGTGGTGCATGGCGGACTTACCAACCTTGTCGGGGGCACCCAAACCCAAGCCGATCAACTCGTTGTATCCCTTGAAAAAATGAATCTAGTAGACCCCGTTGACTCCGAAAACCGAACGGTAGCTGCCGAGGCAGGTGCCATACTCGAGAACGTCCTACAAGCCACCGAAAAACAAGACCTCTTTCTCCCCCTGAGCTTTGGCGCAAGGGGCTCTGCACAAGTCGGGGGAATCATCTCCACAAACGCTGGTGGGCTACGTGTTTTTCGATTCGGCATGACCCGAAACTGGATCTTGGGGCTTGAAGTTGTACTCCCCGACGGAACCATTATCGAAAATCTCAAAACCCTACGCAAAGACAACTCGGGTATTGACCTCAAACAACTCTTTATCGGAGCCGAAGGAATCCTCGGTATTGTGACAAAAGCCGTATTTCGACTTATCGAAAAGCCACAGACCCGACACTCGGCTATCCTCACCACAAACGACTACAGCGAAGTGCTGCAAACCCTTCGCTATTTTGACCAAACTCTCGGCGCCAGACTCACGGGATTTGAACTCCTATGGAAAAATACCTTCCATACCATGACTGCAGAAGACACCCCCTACCAATCGCCTTTGCAAACGGTTGAAAACTATGTCGTTTTTGTCGAGGTCCTCGGTAAAGACAGCAGTCGAGACGTGCAAGACCTCCAAGATGCTTGTGCACACGGATTTG
>JAKMFI010000013.1 GCA_022425505.1 Flavobacteriaceae bacterium
ATTGTGCGTTGGGGTTTGTAGTCCAACTCTTTGAAAAGACGTAACACTTCCATAGACTGTACACAGCCCGCACCGTCGTCATGGGCGCCATCGCCAATATCCCAAGAATCGAGATGACCGCCTACCAAAATAATTTCATCTGGAAACGTTGAACCAGTGATTTCACCGATCACATTATAAGACAATACATCTTCATACTGTTTACACTGTTGACGAAATAAAAATTTGAGCTTGGGAGCAATTTTTAGAAGATTACTCAATTTCTCGGCTGCGTTGGTGCTAATTGCAGCAGCAGGGATGCGTTTGCTCACTGCTTGATCGCCATAGCTCATGGCTCCCGTATGCGGATAATCGTCCATACGAAGACTCATCGACCGCACGATTACGCCAATCGCACCGTATTGACTTGCCTGACGAGCCCCATCATAGCGTTGATTCACACAACCCCCGTAGGCAGAGAAGGTGCTTATCAAATCCGCTTGCATCGGGCGATTGAAAAACACAATTTTTCCATCGATATTTTCTCGTCCCAAGACAGCGAGTTCTTCAAAATTTTGTACCTCTACCACCTCAGCTTTTAACCCAACTGAAGGAGTAGCCACCGATCCACCTAGAGCGGTAATCGGGACGTTGAAAGTCACCCCTGGCTCGGTTTCAATCAACGCAAATTCTTTTGGACCACGAACCCATTTTGGTACCAATACGGGCTGTAACCATACTCTGTCTAAGTTTAGCTTTTCCAACTCTTCTTTAGACCATTCTACGGCACGTTTGGCATTAAGCGAACCCGAAAGACGCCCGCCAATTTGGTTGGTCAGATAGTCGAGCCAGTCATAGGCCTGGCCATTGAGCAAAGCTGTTTTATAAATCGATTTTAACATCAAGGAATCTCTTTGCTGCTGGGCATAGGAAAAGCATACCACAAATATGAGAATAAAGAGTGTGAATTTTTTCATGAAAATCAGTAGATTTAGTGGTTGACAAACTGTTTGACTGCGTCTGCAGTGATGCGATCGTCAGATAGAATATGGAGACGTTCAACTACATTTCGAAGTTGCCTCACGTTTCCTGTCCAAATCATTTCTGTAAGAAGTTTTACTGCGTTTTGTTCAATCGACTTCGGTGGTGTTAATGCAGTATTAAAATGGTCGATGAGCAGTGGAATATCGCTTCTGCGGTCGTTTAATGGTGGTACTTGTATTTCGATAACAGCTAATCGATGAAATAAATCCTCGCGGAAACGTCTGGCATTGATTTCCTCCATTAGATTTTTATTGGTGGCTGCGACCACTCTCACATCAACAGATATTTCTTTGTCACTTCCCACACGCTGAACCTTGTGCTCTTGAAGGGCACGTAAAACTTTTGCCTGGGCAGGTAAGCTCATATCGCCAATTTCGTCTAAAAATAGTGTACCGCCATGCGCCGCTTCAAACTTTCCCTTTCGATCTTTATGTGCCGAAGTAAACGCTCCTTTGACATGACCAAACAATTCACTTTCGATGAGCTCCGAAGGAATCGCTGCACAATTCACTTCCACAAATGGACCTTTATGACGAAGACTGTTTTTATGAATGGCATCAGCAATTAACTCCTTACCGCTTCCATTTGGGCCTTGCACCAAGACGCGAGCTTGTGTGGGTGCGACTTTAGAAATCAACTTGTGAATGCGCTGCATGGCATCAGACTCTCCAACCATTTGTTGGGATACATTTGGTTTTTTTACTGCATTTTGAACAGGTGCTGGTTGGACTTTCGACTGCAGGGCACTTCTGACAGTTGATAACAAATGATTGAGATCAGGAGGTTTTGATATATAATCAAACGCACCCATACGCATAGCCTTAACTGCTGTTTCCAGATTCCCATGACCAGAGATCATAACGACAGGAGTTGTAGGTGTGTGATTTCGAATAAAATCCAGCACTTCAATCCCATCCTTTTTGGGCATTTTGATATCGCAAAGAATCAGATCAAAATCTTGTTTTTTAACGGTTGATATTCCCTCTTGCCCATCGGTTGCTTCGGTAAATTTATAGGATTGATTATCTTCTTGTAGAACCTTTTTTAACACCCGACGAATGCTATCTTCATCCTCGATAAGCAAAATATTTGACATATTATGATGAATGAATTACGCGTTGCGGGAATGGAATTTCGATCTTATAATCTGCAAAGGTATCATAGATTGAAAATCGAATATCACTTTGAATTGGAACGGCTTTAAAGCTGTTTTTCAGTGAAAAGGCAATTTCAAAATCGAGACTGCTTTCTCCAAAGTTTTGAAATAAAACTGTAGGAGCAGGTGTTTTCAACACCGCACTGTGTTGTTCTGCGATATCAATCAATATTTTAGTGACGAGTTTAACATCCGTTCCGTAGGCAACGCTAACAGCTACACGCTCTCTAGTAATTTTTCCGTTTTCTGTCCAATTGTAAAGGGTGTTGGTCAGATACAGGTGATTTGGAATCACAAGAACTTTATTATCTATCGTCACGGCGCGCGTTGTTCGTAGCGTAATATTTTCAACCTTACCGACTTTGCCGTCAACTTCAATTATGTCCCCAACATGAACCGATTGGTCAATCAGGATAAAAACACCTGAGATAATATCTTGGAAAAAGGTTTGTAGGGCAAATCCAATCCCCACCAACAAGGCAGCAGAAGCAGCAAAAATTGCGGTGAGCTCTACACCCATATTTTGCAGTGCCAAAAGAATAATGATCGTGTAGATGCTGTAATTAAGAAAGCCAAAAATGGGTTTAAACTTTCCTTTTCTCTCGGGTGTAAAGTTGCGAGAAACAATTCTTTTAAAGAGTCGAAGGATCAATCTGGCAGCAAAAAAAACAAAAAGAAAAATGAGAAATAGTTTCAGATTGAAACTCAAGCCACCAAACGATAGATTTTTCGTAAAGAAATCAACAAATTTTTCCACTCAACTAAAGTACAAAATGATTGTAATATAAAACCCACCCTTAAATGAAATTAAGGATGGGAAAAAATTGCTATGAAAAAGAAAATTAACTATAGAATAATCTATCGTTGGTTCAAATATAGCACAAATTTTTATTGCTGACTGTTTTTTTTTCACGAAAACATATCTCTTACCTTATCAAAGAAAGATTTTTCTCCTTTTTTCGGGTCTGGTACAAAGTGTTCGTCTGTACGCATTGACTCAAAAAAATGTTTTTGTTCTTTTGAAAGGCGTTGCGGAGTCCACAGATTGACATGTACCAGTAAGTCCCCAGTGCCATATCCGTTTAAGCTTGGGATTCCTTTTCCTTTTAAACGCAAGATTTTTCCCGACTGAATGCCTGCTTCTAGCCGAATCCGAACGGGACCTCCAACGGTTTCAATTTCTTTGGAGGCACCCAAAATGGCTTCTGGCAAGCTTACATACAGATCCATATGAAGATTGTCACCCTCTCGACTGAGTGAATGATGATCTTGTACCTGTACCAAAACGATTAAATCTCCAGAAATTCCATTACCGGGGGCATCGTTTCCTTTTCCTGACATTTTGAGTTGCATGCCATCTTCCACACCTGGGGGAATATTGACAGCCACCATCTCTTCATTGCTCACCAATCCATTTGCATCTGATCCCGATGGTCGGTTGACAAGGGTCTGTCCAGAACCGCCACATGCCGAGCAGGTTGATGCCGTTTGCATACGACCGAGCACCGTGTTGGTCACACGCATAACTTGTCCTGTACCGTTACACGTTGAACAAGTTGAAAATCTTGCTTCTGGTGCTTGGATTTTTCGTTTGACTTTAATTTTCTTTTCAACGCCCAAAACGACTTCTTCTAGGGACAACTTAACGCGTACCCGAAGATTGGTGCCTTTTACTGTGCGTCTTACACCTCCGCCAAAACCGCCGAAACCTCCGCCAAAAGCACTGCCGAAAATATCTCCAAATTGGCTAAAAATGTCTTCCATGTTCATACCGCCACCGCCAAATCCCTGACCACCTTCAAAGGCAGCATGCCCAAATCGGTCATACTGCTCTCGTTTTTGCTGATCGCTGAGAATCTCATAAGCTTCTGCTGCTTTCTTAAACTCCTGTTCCGCTTTGGTATCCCCAGGATTTTTATCTGGGTGGAATTGAATCGCCTTTTTGCGATATGCCTTTTTGATTTCGTTGGCCGAAGCCGATTTAGAAACCCCTAATATTTCGTAATAGTCTTGTTTCATTTTATCGTAATTGATATTAATTTCCGACAACTACCTTGGGGTAACGTATAATTTTCTCACCGAGCTTATAACCCGTTCCAACAACATCTACAATTCTGCCTTTCAACTTGTCTTCTGGAGCTGGGATTTGCGTGATTGCCTCGTGCAATTCTGCATCAAAATCATCTCCTTGACCAACTTCCATCTTGGCTAATCCTTGGTTTTGTAAAATATCAATCAGCTTATTATAGATCAGCTCAATTCCTTGAAGCTGATCTTGCTTTTCTGACTTTTTCATTTCGGCCAAAGCTCGTTCAAAATCATCAACGACAGCTAGGAGTGCTGTTACAACTTCTTGAGATGCTGTTTTATAAAGCTCTAAACGCTCTTTTGAGGTTCTTTTTTTATAGTTTTCAAACTCGGCAAACAATCGTAAAAACTGATCTTTTTCTTTCTCTACTTCCGAAGTGAGTTCATCGATTTTGTTTTGAAGATCTTCTTGATTCCTTTTTTTTGCCGACGTGTTTTTTGTGTTTTTCTTAGAGTTGGTTTTCGCCATCACTATATTTTAAAAAATAATGGGCAAAAGTAACGCCAAAAGTAGACTTCTGCCAATTTGACATCAATTCATTTATGTTTTGCAATCAAATCAGCTACACAAGCAGAGAGCTCGGAGAACTGATATGAGTATCGACTGTCCAGCAGCCGTTCTGGCTTGACATAAATACTATCGTATACCAATTTGTGCATTT
>JAKMFI010000033.1 GCA_022425505.1 Flavobacteriaceae bacterium
TTGCCGAACCAGTGGCAGCAGCGGCAACCACAAAATCAAAAGCGGCTCAGCCGGCTGAAAAGCCCGTAGCGGTTGAACCACTCACGCCTGGGGAGTTGAAAGAGATGTTGGCCAAGTCAAAAGAAAATGAAGACGACGATTGCTTGATGTGCGGGTCATAGTCCCCCCAATCAGCAGATAATCGCAGAAGTTTTGATTTCGAAAAGGTCTACATTCTAAACACACCAAAAGAATCTGTTCCTTCAATGGGGTTTTGATAGACCGTGGCCAGCGCCATGGTCAGATGTTCTCTTGTATTGCGCGGATCGATTACGCCATCATCCCAAAGTTCAGACGTGGCATGCCACACACTCGCTTTGGCTTGTGCGTCTTTTTTGATGGCTTCCTTTTCCGTTTTGAGTTGTTTTTCATCCACCTTGGTATTGGCGGAAGCGGCTGACTGCCGTTTGATGATTTCCATCACACCGGCGAGCTGTTCGGCTCCCATTACCCCGGCTTTGACATTGGGGTATGAAAACAGAAATCTTGGGGAAAACGAACGGCCACACATGGCGTAGTTCCCAGCACCATAGGAGTTTCCAATCAGCAAGCTGATATGGGGAACGGTACTGCCCGCTACCGCATGAATCATTTGTGATCCACTGTTGATCATTCCGTTTTGCTCATAGGATTTCCCAACCATAAAACCAGTGGTATTGTGCATAAACAGTAGGGGTAGATTGGACTTGTTGGCGAGTTGGATAAACTGGGTTGCCTTTTGGGCAGACTTAGCAAAGATGACCCCATTACTGGCAATGATCCCAAGGGGATAGCCTCCGATTTTTGTCCAACAACACACCATGGTAACCCCATAGTTTCTTTTGAATTCGGTAAATTCTGATCCATCTACAATGCGTGCAATGACCTCACGAACATCAACGGGTTTTTTGAGATTGGCCGAAAGAACTCCTAACAGCTCATCTTGCTTATAACGTGGTGGCACGACGGGTTTAGGGGGTTCAAAGTGGGGAGTATGTGGTTTGAGGGTTTTTACAACGTTGCGCGCAATATTGATGGCGTCCATTTCGTCGTCGGCCAAAAAATCGGCAACGCCTGAAACGTGACTATGCATGGTTGCACCTCCAAGTTCTTCCGCATTGGTGTCCTCATTGGTTGCCATCTTAACCAGCGGCGGTCCCGCCAAAAACACCTTGGCAGCATCTTTTTGCATAATGGTATAGTCCGACATGCCCGGCACATAAGCACCGCCAGCAGTGGCATTGCCAAATACGACCGAGATGGTGGGAATCCCTAGCTTGGAGCGCAAAGACATCCCCCGAAAGGTCGCGCCATAGTTGTTAAACACCCGATCTTGATCGGGAAGGTTTGCGCCACCGCTTTCAACGAGGTTGATCGTTGGGATTTTGTTTTCCAAAGCGATTTCACCCAACCGACGGATTTTTAAGCTCGTCGCATAATCGACTGTTCCTGCCTTGCGTGTGCTGAGATTGGCATTGACAATGCAAAGGCGTTTGTTGACATAACCAATCCCGGCTACGGTTGTACCGCCAGGACCAAAGCCACCCTCGTGGAGCAAGCCCGCTAAGGGCATGAGCTCAATAAAAGGACTGTCTTTGTCGACTAAAAGCTGAATGCGTTCCCTAGCCAAAAACTTTTTCCGTTTTCTGGCAAGTTCAATCGATGCCTTGCTGCCTTCGGTTTTGGCAACGATCAGGTGTGCATGAAGTTCATCAATCAACACCTGCATCTCTTCCTTATTTCTGAGGAAGCGATCGCTTTTGGGATTGATTTTGGATCGAAAACTTTGCATAGTTATTCGCTTAGGCCCTGGGTTGAGGGAAAACCGATGTGCAAAGGTACACAATATGCGTTACTCGAAAGAATGCGACTGTATTTAGAACTCCGAACTCTTTTTGATCAAGGGGTCAATATCGCTGTCATACTCGATATAGTAGAGCTCGATAAGGTTCATAGTTGCGGCGATCAGGTCTTTGGTTTCAGACAAAATACCAAAGAAAAGCGTGGTGTTTTTGGGGCTTGATTCTTCGGTTCTCGTCCGACTGACTTGGTCTTGAATTCGACTGTTAATCGAGTTGAACAAAATTTCCTTTTTGGGTAGGATGTCTTTGATTTGATCAAAGTCGTTGAGGTCAAATGTAAATCGAATTTCAGAAAACAAATCCTCCAACTCATTTTCGATGGTTTTGAGGGCTTTGATTTGGGTATATTTGATTTTTTTGTGTTTGTTACTAACGTGTTTTTGGCACTTTTTATTGAGCAGTTCTAGGGATTGACACATGTCCTCCAAACAATCGATTAGTCCGATAAAAAACTTACTGGCTTTTACACTGTCTTCGTCGAGTTCTTTGATAAAGTAATAGAGTTCATCACGAAGAGTACTGATTTCATTTTCGAGTTTTTTTACACTTCGTTTATTTTTTTTCAGCGTGTCAACATTTTCAGTGGCAAGGCCATGTATGGTGTTTTTATAGATTTCATTGGCACGGCGAACCACACGGGAAACGTTATATGCACTTTCTGCAATAAGCCCTTGGACAGACCCTGCTTCGGTCATATAAAGCTCATCTTCTTCCTTGAGCGTTTTACTTTCTTTTTTAGATCGGATATAGTTTCGGTAGAGAATGATTGTGGAGAAAATCAGCAAAATAATAATTGCAACCAACTTGGCGAAATAGATAAAGGTAACGAGCAAGGCACAGGCCGTGAAGGCGATGAAGGCAGTCAAAAACCACCCACCGACGACATTGATCACCCCGGCTACACGATAGACAGCACTATCGCTGCCCCAAGCACGATCGGCAAGGGAAGTTCCCATAGCGACCATAAAGGTCACATAGGTGGTTGAAAGCGGGAGCTTATAAGAGGTCGCGACTGAAATCAAAACAGCAGCTACCGTGAGGTTGATCGATGCACGAACATTATCAAAGGCGGGTAAATCCCCTTTTTTGATGACCGCTTCTTCGACTGTGGGCTGGGTAAATTGTCTGGCAATCAGATTTTGAATTGGCGTGGGAATCATTCGATTGATAACGCCAATTGTACGGACAAAGGCATTGACCAGTCCACGTGATAAGGCATTGGATTCAAAGCGTTCTTCGGTTTTGTCTTGTCGGGAAAGGTCAATGGTTGTTTTGACGACTTTCTTGGCTTTGGTGGAGGTCCATAAGGTAACGACCATCACCAGACCAGCGACGAATAAAAAGATGGTTGGTGTTGCGACTTTGGCAGCCAAGCCCCCCATGGAAAACAGTTCTGGGTCTATGCCCGAAGTCAACCACGACTGATAGGATTGCCATGCCGCAATGGGAACGCCAATAAAGTTGACCAAATCGTTGCCCGCAAAAGCGAGTGCGAGTGAAAAAGTACCAACGGCGATGATCATTTTGTAGATATCCCAAAAACGAACCCAAATCATACTGATCAAAGTCCATAATACAAGCCCGATTGAAGAGACCTTGATCAGCTCGGTTTCGGCAAATTCACCTAGGGTCATACCGTCGAGAAGCGGAAGGGTTTCGCCAGCATAGGGAGTCCCTTTTATTCCCTTAATGATGATAAAATAGGTAATGGCGGTAAGGGCCATTCCACCAAATAACGCGCTCATCCATTTGGGTTTTTCTTGATAGTGAAAGCTCAAAAACAGACGGGAAATATATTGTACGATAGCCCCAATGGAAAAGGCAAATACAATCGATAAGAAAATACCAAGTACAATTTGTGTTGCTTTGGCGACATTGATAAAGGCGATGAGTTCTTCGCTGGCATCTCCTGTGTAGATTTTCAACAGAGCCATGGCAACGGCAGCACCGAGGAGTTCAAAAACAATCGAAACTGTTGTAGAGGTGGGAAGTCCAAGGGTGTTGAAAAAGTCCAACAATAGGATATCGGTAATCATCACAGCAATAAAAATGACCATGATTTCGGAGAAGACAAACATTTCAGGGTTAAAGATGCCTTTGCGTGCGACCTCCATCAATCCACTGGAGAAAATGGCTCCAGCAGCTACGCCTACACTGGCCACTATCATAATCACGCGAAAACTCAAGGCCTTGGAACCAATGGCAGAATTGAGGAAGTTTACCGCATCATTGCTCACACCAACAATCAGGTCAGCCAGTGCCAAAACAGCCAAGGCAACGAGCATGAATAGGTAGATGTTTTCCATCGTTTAAAAATGCTAAATATTTAGTCGATGTACAAGTAAATGTAAAATAAAATACCCCCAAAAAGAGGGGGGATATTTTAGAACATATAACCAAAATTAACCATCGAACTTATTTTGTCCATCCGTTTGTCCAATCTGGCTTGCTCGCACCATTGCCAGCTCCAGTATTTTCGGTTCCTATTGTCATCCAGGAAGGTGCTGAATTTGCGTCTTCTGAAGTGAACTCAAAACCTGTTGCGTTATTAGCAAACTGAATATCGACAGACAAAGCATCATTTGCAATTCTAGCTACAGCAGCTGAATCGGATGTTTTGTACTTCACGCCAAGGTCTACACCATCAACAAACATGTTGGTAACAATTACATTACCACCACCTTCTTTGTAGTACAATGCACCTTCGGTAACAGGACCTACAACTGTGATATTTGTTAGGGTCGTTGTTGTAACAGGTGTAGC
>JAKMFI010000058.1 GCA_022425505.1 Flavobacteriaceae bacterium
GTTGCCCGATCGATCGTTGTGTTGGCCCCAATTTCAACATCATCCTCAATCAAGACTGAACCCGTTTGGGGAACCTTCTCATAAGAGCCAGTAGCAGTAGGACTAAACCCAAAGCCGTCCGAACCAACCACTACGTTGTTGTGAAGAATACAATTGGCTCCGATTTCAGATTGTCGTAAAATTTTTGTGCCAGAGAAAATCGTGGTATTATCCCCAATGACCACATCAGATTCGATAACCACATGGTCATGGATTTTGACGTTATTTCCAATTTTCACTCCATTTTTGATAACCGTAAAAGCCCCAACATAGGAGTTTTTTCCAATGGTAGCCGAAGAGTCAATCACAGTGTGATTGTGAATACCTTTGAACTCTTTTGAAGCACCATTGAACTGACTGAGCATCGTCGTAAACGACTGATAAGGGTCTGAAACTTTGATCAGAGTCGTGTGAATTTTTTTTTCTGGCTGGAAGCTTTCACTAACAAGTGTAATACTGGCTTTGGTGGAATAGACAAAGGGGGTGTACTTCGGGTTTGCTAAAAAAGCAAGTGATCCCTCTGTTGCTTCTTCAATTTTCGCTAATGTAGAAACGCGAGCGTCTTTATCTCCCACTATAGAACCATCTAGGATTTCAGCAATCTGAGAAGCAGTGTATTCCATCGGTACAAAAATAACAAAATTGCAAGACTATTTGGGATAACAACAGTAATACTTGGTTACGGCTTTGGTGAGCATTTTTAAATTTGATTCATCTGACCCCGCCAATAACTCTTTGGTGCCCCCATTCTTGTCAATCAGTATAATTGGGGATTGCTCCAAATTGTATGCCATATTTTTCATCTTCCCATCAAATACAAAGTAGGAGACCTCCTGAGTGTATATGCCCAACTTGGACACCGCTTTGTCTTTTTGTTTCTCAATAAAATCAGGGGAGAACGGCTCATTGCTGACTTCGATTTTTGGCAAACGACGGTTTAGAACCATCTCGCATAGTGCCGAATACACAGGGTCATGGTGATTTACCCCTGCTTTGATCATGGAAAGTACGTCCACATCGTCAATTGCCGCATAGTGCTTCATATCAATCTCTAGTCTTGAAGAACGTGTAGCGGATAAAAAATAGAGGATATCTGTAGTCGCCTGGATGGTGTCCCCATTTTGCAACAGTTCTCTAGCACGCAATATGATACGTTTCAGCACTTCCTCTGCTACATAGCTCGTTTTGTGGAGATAAACCGACCAATACATTAAGCGTCTAGCGAGTAAAAACTTTTCAATCGAATACATTCCCTTTTCTTCAACAACCAATTCATCTTGATGTACCCGTAACATGGCGATGATCCGGTCGGTACTGATATTGCCTTCTGTGACACCAGAATAGAAACTATCTCTCTTTAAATAATCCAATCGATCCATATCCAATTGAGAGGAAATCAATTGATTAAAAAAAGGACGATTGTATTTCCCTTCAAACATTTTGATTGCCAGACTGAGTTTTCCGTCATATTTTTCATTGAGCATTTTCATCAGGGAAAGTGACCAAAATTCATGGGAAACATTCTCAATCAATATCCCTTCAAGGGCATGGGAAAAAGGACCATGACCCAAGTCATGAAGAAGAATGGCAATCATGGCGGCTTCTCGTTCGCTTTTTGAAATGGGAGTTCCTTTTGAGGTAAGGATTTCCAGGGTTTTGCGCATCAGGTGCATCGCCCCCAGGGCATGGGCAAAACGGCGATGCGTGGCTCCATTAAAGACATAATGAGACAAGCCCATCTGCTGAATTCTTCGGAGTCGCTGAAACACAGGTTCTTGGATAATGGTGGAAATAAACGGTGTAGGAATTGAAATAAAACCGTAAATTGGATCGTTATAATTCTTGAGTCTCAAAAGTAGAATTTTAACAAATATACGAATATGGAGTCGATACAGGTGTTGTGGGTAGATGATGAAATTAATCGATTGCAACCACACATCCAGTTTTTAGAAGAAAAAGGGTACCAAGTCAATCCATGTACAAATGGTCCAGACGCATTGGAACTGATCAAAAAACAAGCGTTTGACGTTGTTCTTCTCGATGAAAATATGCCTGGCATGGATGGGCTATCTGTCTTAAGCGAAATCAAGCAAATCCTTCCCAACCTCGCGGTCATTATGATTACAAAGAGTGAGGCAGAAACACTAAATGGAGGAAGCCATTGGCTCAAAAATAGCAGACTACCTCATCAAGCCCGTCAATCCCAATCAGATTTTATTGTCTCTGAAAAAAAAACTTGGATCACTCGCGTTTGGTCACTGAGAAAACGTCGATGGACTATCAGCGTTCATTCCAAGAACTCAATATGGAAATCAGTCGGGCAAATGACTATGCAGAATGGGCTGCGATTTATCAAAAGCTCTGCTTTTGGGAATTGGAACTCGACACTTTGGAATCGAATGACTTGCAAGATATTCTCGATCACCAAAAAGCAGAAGCCAATCATCAGTTTTCAAAGTTTATATCGTCCAATTATGAAGATTTAGTCGGAGGGGATAGTCCCCTAATCATGTCCCATCAAATGATTGAACAACTGGTATTGGACAAGATGCCAAAAGAAAAAACAACTCTTTTGGTTGTGATCGATAACCTTCGCTATGATCAGTGGCGGGTTTTACAAACTCACCTCTCCCCTTTCTACAAGTTGCAAGAAGAAATGATTTGTAGTAGTATTTTACCTACGGCAACCCAGTATGCCAGAAATGCATTATTTGCTGGAGAGTTACCGGTTCACATCAAACGATTGTACCCCAACCTCTGGAAAGACGATACCGACTCGGGAGGGAAAAACCAACACGAGCAAGAGCTATTGCGTGCTCAGTTTGCTGCGCTGGAGCAAGATGTATCGTTTAGCTACCACAAAACTATACGTCAAGAACAAGGTTTAAAACTTGCTTCCCAACTGCAAAATGAAGCGAATAATGACCTTTGCCTAGTTGTTTACAACTTTGTCGATGTGATATCACATGCAAAAACCGAGATGGAAATCATCAAAGAGCTGGCATCTTCTGACAAGGCCTTCCGGTCGTTGACATCCACATGGTTTCAGAACTCTCCTTTGTTGGATATTATAAAACGTGCGCAGTCACTGGGCTTTACCTTGATGATTACCACAGATCACGGCACCATCAACGTACGTCAACCTTCCAAAATTTTGGGAGACCGAGAATCGAGTACCAACATCCGATATAAGACAGGAAAACGTCTCAATACGGAAGATAAAAACCTCTATACGGTATCAAACCCTGAAGATATTGGCTTACCAAAAATCAACCTGTCTAGCAGTTTTACTTTTGCTACAGAAGATCGGTATTTGATTTATCCGACAAATTACAATCACTTTGTCAACTTTTATAAAAACACCTATCAACATGGTGGGGTATCTCTAGAAGAAATGCTGATTCCTTTTGCGGTGCTTTCCCCCAAGTGATCTATTTTTGCACCATGGTACTGGAATATACTTTGGAAGAAATCGATCGTGTTGCTGAGCAACTCATTGATTCGTTTACGCATTCCATAGTCGCCATGAGCGGTCAAATGGGAAGTGGTAAGACCACACTGGTTCAAGCGATGGTTTCCCAATTGGGAAGTGAAGAAACCGTGAGTAGCCCTACCTTTGGACTGGTTCATGAGTACAGTATTCCCAATGGAAAACTCATTCACATGGACTTGTATCGTTTGGAACAAGAAAGTGAGCTTGAGCAGCTTGGTTTTGACGATTACATCTCCACTGGTGATTTGTGCTTGATCGAATGGCCAGAACTAGCTGCCAAGCACATTCAAGGTGGATGTCACCGCTTGAATATCGAATGGGTAAATGATCACAAACGCAAATTAAATTTCAAATGAGTTTTTTAAAACGCTTGTCATACTATCTCGGTGGATTTTCGGTTGGTATTGTATTGTTAGTCTTTTTTTTAGGTGGTAAAAACACGCGTTGCACCTATACGCCTGATGCGCGAGTGATCAATGATTTTTCCAAAAAAGAATGGGTCTTTAACACGCCCACCAATGACAGCATTGACCGAAGTCAGTTTTTAAAAGGCGGTGACATTGTTTTTTCCAAGAGCCGGGTTGGACTTGACAGTTGCAATGTATATCGACTACGGCTTCCCCATGCGGTTTATGATGTTCAGAATTGCGACAGTATCGCTTATTTCACCGTTCGTTAGCCAAAGCTCTTCGCTTTAATTCTCCACGCAATTGCGCAAGCTCTCTAGATGTTTGTCCTGCTATGGCCGTGTTTTCTTCTGCACGTCTTGCGAGATAAGGGATCAATTTATCCATGGGTCCAAATGGCACAAACTTGACCACATTGTACCCTTTATCGGCTAGGACAAAACTGATGTAATCACTCATGCCGAGCAATTGACTAAACCATATCCGATCGTTGTTTGGTTTGATCTCGTATTGATTCATGAGATTGATGGCCTGTATCATACTTTCTTCGTTATGTGACCCCAAGACAACTGCGATATTGACAAGATGCTTGAAACAATAATCTACCGCAGCATTATAATTTAGATCTGTTTCGGCTTTGGAGGTACAAATGGGACTGGTAAATCCGTGTTTGTGAGCGATTTTGCGTTCTTTTTCCATGTAGGCGCCGCGAACCAGCTTAAGACCCAGATAAAAACCTTCTTTTGTTGCCAGACTATGCATTTGCTGGAGACTATGATTTCCATCGACTAGATATAGCTGTACCGTATTGTACACCACAGCTTTGTTGAGATTGAACTCACGCATCAAATCCATTACCAGTTGGTCGGTTGCGATTTGCATACTGTATTCTTCGGCATCGACCAGCAAAGCTACCCCATGTTCCTGTGCGGTTTGGCAACAGCGACGAAATCGCTTTATGACCCTTTTCCAGGCGATTTGTTCTTCTTCATTAAGTGGCTGTTTCGCATTTATTTTTTGAAATAAATGCTTGTGACCAAACGAGGTTGGCTTACAAACGCTAAAGGGGATGTCATTTGTTTTGGCGGCGTGGGTGATCAGCTTTTGCACCATCTCACAGTTTGTGTCAAACTCGCTTTCAGTAGAACTGTCTTCAATGGCATAATTGAGATAAGAATACACCCCGTAGTTGGAAAGGGATGCAA
>JAKMFI010000068.1 GCA_022425505.1 Flavobacteriaceae bacterium
AACATGATAAAAAAGTTGCCGACAAGTTGGCCTACGTCATGGCTGGTGGTGACCTATCACAGCCGTCCTATGTGTCCGAGCAATACCTTCTGGATATTGAAAGAGAAGCGTTTTTATCCCTTTGTACCGAACGCAAAACGCTTGAACGCATACAGCATATGCTAAAAACTGGAAAACCTTTAAGAAATTAACACATGAAAACAACCTACATCGTAAGCGCACACCGAACAGCCGTTGGTAAAGCACCAAGGGGTCTTTTTAGATTTAAACGTCCAGACGAACTCGCTGCAGAAACCATCGAGCATATGATGAATACCTTACCTGATTTTGATGTCACCACAATTGATGATGTTCTGATTGGGAATGCCATGCCAGAGGCCGAACAGGGCCTAAATATGGCACGGCTCATCTCACTGATGGGCCTAAAAACCAATGACGTTCCAGGAGTAACCGTAAACCGCTATTGTGCATCAGGAATCGAAACAATCGCTTTGGGAGCTGCAAAAATACAATCAGGAATGGCAGACTGCGTGATTGCAGGTGGCGTTGAGAGTATGAGCTATATCCCGATGGGTGGCTTTAAACCTGCCCCCGACTATAAAGCCGCCAAGCAAGGAAATGAAGATTACTATTGGGGGATGGGGCTCACTGCCGAAGCAGTTGCCAACCAGTACAACATCTCCAGAGAAGATCAAGACGCCTTTGCGTATGCATCACACCAAAAAGCTCTAAAAGCACAAAAAAATGGTGAGTTTGATGATCAAATTGTACCGATTACCATCGAGGAAACATATATCGATAACAATGGAAAAAAAGCAACGCGTACCTATACGGTTGATCGTGATGAGGGTCCAAGAGCAGATACAAGCTTAGAGGCATTGGCGAAGCTGCGACCTGTCTTTGCCAATAATGGTTCGGTAACAGCGGGGAACTCATCGCAAACAAGCGATGGTGCAGCATTGTTGTTGATGATGACTGAAGAGATGGTCAAAAAGCACAAACTCACCCCAATTGCTCGGCTTGTGAGTTATGCAACTGCTGGCGTTCCCCCCAAAATCATGGGTATAGGTCCAGTAGCAGCAATCCCAAAAGCACTGGATCAATCGGGTCTAAAACTAAAAGATATCGAGCAAATCGAACTCAATGAGGCCTTTGCTGCTCAATCACTAGCTGTGATTCGTGAGCTCGACATCAACCCAGAACTCGTCAATGTAAATGGGGGAGCAATTGCTCTTGGACACCCGCTGGGTTGTACAGGCACCAAACTCTCTGTACAGTTGTTTGACGAAATGAAAAAGAGAAAACAAAAATATGGCATGGTTACCATGTGTGTCGGTACTGGACAAGGTGCCGCTGGAATTTATGAATTGATATAGAATTATGAAAACAAAAGAAATCGTACGTACGCGTGGAGGTGCTTTTTTATTGCAAGAAACGCACGCAGAAAACGCCTTCACACCCGAAGATTTTAGCGAAGAACAACAGATGATGCGAGATGCCGTAAAGGAATTTATCGATCGAGAAGTCTGGCCCAATAAACATCGTTTTGAGCAAAAAGACTACGATTTCACATTTGAACTGATGCGCAAAGCTGGAGAACTTGGCTTTTTGGGCGTTGGCGTTCCTGAGGCCTACGGAGGGCTTGAAATGGGGTTTGTCTCAACCATGCTCGTCTGTGATTACTTTTCAGGGGCAACTGGCTCCCTTTCCACTGCCTACGGTGCCCATACGGGGATTGGCATCATGCCAATCGTTTTGTACGGAACTGAAGAACAAAAGCAAAAATATGTCCCGAAGCTCGCCTCTGGGGAGGAGATTGGGTGTTATTGTCTTACAGAACCAGGGGCAGGATCTGACGCAAATAGCGGAAAAACCAAAGCTGTGCTTTCAGAAGACGGTACCCACTATAAAATCAGCGGGCAAAAAATATGGATTTCAAATGCTGGATATGCCAGTGTAATGATTGTATTTGCACGGATAGAAGATGATAAAAATATCACAGGATTTATCGTTCCTAATGATCCAGAAAATGGAATTAGCATGGGCGAAGAAGAACATAAATTGGGGATTCATGCTTCCTCAACAAGGCAGGTCTTTTTCAGTGAAACCAAGGTGCCCGTTGAAAACATGCTGTCTGAGCGTGGCAATGGTTTTAAAATCGCGATGAACGCACTGAATGTGGGTCGTATTAAACTTGCTGTTGCTTGTATTGATGCCCAGCGACGTGCTGTGAGCGAAAGCGTCGGTTATGCAAACGAGAGAATCCAGTTCAAAACTCCGATTAGTCAGTTTGGGGCAATCAAACAAAAAATCGCCAATATGGCTACAAATTGTTACGTAGGCGAGTCGGGTTGTTATCGTGCGGCCAAAGACATCGAAGATCGTATAGCCATCCGGTCCGAGTCAGGAATAAGCCATCAAGAAGCAGAGCTAAAAGGAGTAGAAGAATATGTAATCGAATGCTCCATCTTAAAGGTGGCTGTGTCGGAACATACCCAAGACTGTACAGACGAAGGAGTTCAGATTTTTGGAGGTATGGGTTATTCTGCTGATATGCCCATGGAGTCAGCGTGGCGAGATGCTCGAATTTCTCGAATCTATGAGGGGACAAATGAAATCAATCGGATGCTAACTGTTGGAATGCTGATCAAAAAAGCCATGAAAGGTCACCTCGATCTGATTGGTCCTGCAACTGCCGTTGGGGAGGAACTTTTGGGTGTACCATCATTTGACGTTCCAGATTTTACAGAGCCCTTAAGCGAGGAAAAATCAATCCTTAAAAACCTGAAAAAGGTATTTTTGATGATCGCAGGTGCTGGTGTCCAAAAGTACGGAACCGACCTCGAGAAACACCAGCAACTTTTGTTGGCTGTCTCTGATATATTGATTGAAATCTATTTGGTGGAATCGGCCATACTTCGGACGGAAAAGAATATCAATCGATACGGGCTAGACACACAAGATATGCAGTTGGCCATGACAAAACTCTATCTTTTTCAAGCCGTTGAAAAAATTCAATCCAAAGGGAAAGAAGCGATTATTTCTTCGGCAGAAGGAGATGAGCAAAAAATGTTTCTCATGGGTCTAAAGCGATTTACAAAATATGTTAATCATCCAAATGTGATTGGCTTACGCGAACAAGTCGCCGATAAAGTGATTGCAGAGAATCAATATTGTTTCTGATTGCCATAGATTGACAATCGATAAAAGATTGTTTCTGTATTTTATTATTTTTGATTCATAATAATTTTCCAAATCTTATCATTATGGATCATCTCGTTATACACTGGGTAAATACTAGCAAACTGATTATTGAAACCATTGGAGCCTTACTCGTTTGCATTGGCTGTATCCTATCAATTCGTATATTCTTACTCGGATTGTTCAAATCGGAAATCAACTTTTCAAAAGTTCGATTAACTTTAGCCAGATATCTGATGTTAGCACTCGATTTCCAGCTTGGTGCAGACATCCTTGGAACGGCTGCTTCACCCAATTGGGACACCATTGGTAAACTCGCTGCAATAGCAGTAATCAGAACCCTTTTGAATCATTTTTTGTCTAAAGAAATTGACAAAGAGGAGCAAAATGATTCAAGAAAAGTGTTGCAATAGATTCTCGACTTATGACTACTTTTACTTCGCAATAATTTCTTTTCTGAAAAATACATTTGCTATTTTCTTTAGGAGCAACCCCTTTCAAAATGGTGCTACCCTCGCCTACTATGCAGTATTTTCGCTTTTACTCATGATTATCATCATCACCGTTGTTTTGGGTTATTTTTTTGGAGAGAAAGAGGTTTCAGACGAAATCTACGCACAATTCAATGATACCCTAGGGGCAGACGCATCCAAACAAATTCAAGAAATTGTAAGCCATCGAAAGGTTCATCAAAACAGTGCTTTGGCGACCAGCGTTGGATTTTTGATTCTCGGATTGTCCTCCTCCGCTATGCTTCGTCAACTTCATCACTTTTTTAACCGGATATGGAGAGTTAAAGTCAAGCGAAAGCGAGAGATTCAGAATTATCTGATCAAGCAATTCATATCGTTTACCCTACTTATCGGGCTTGTCTTTTTTGTGCTGGTCAGTACAAGTGTCAGTAGTTATTTATTGGAATACAGCGATCGTTTAAGCAGCAACTACTCATTTACCTATGGATATGAATTGGTCGTTTCATTTCTTGTATTGGGTACCATTTTCACCTTGATGTTTAGCTTCTTGAGTGACGCCATCATACACTGGAAGCCAGCCGTTTTAGGTGGTGTGTTTACAGCATTTTTGTTTTCGATTGGAAAAACCATCATAGGATATATCCTGACCACTATGCACATCGATAGTATTTTCGGTTCGGCGAGTGTGTTGGCAATTCTGATGCTATGGGTGTACTACACCTCGCAGATTATCTTTTTTGGCGCTGCTTTTATTGATGTCGTCAACGAAAGAATGGGATATCAAATCCGACCCAATAAACTCGGGGTTAAAGTTGATGTAGTAGAGCTAGAATAGCGCTTGCAGAACTACTCCAAAAACCCTTTTTCACGCATCCAGTCGTCATTGTAGATTT